>JALFGP010000062.1 GCA_022777205.1 Rikenellaceae bacterium | reverse complement strand
ATGTTGCAGCACAAGTTCTTGTGGCTCAGCATAACTCCCTTGGCGTTGCCGGTAGTGCCTGAAGTGTAGATGAGGGCGGCGAGATCGTCAGGCTGAGGAGTGCAGGTGCGTCCATCACAGGTGAATGCGTCATCGTCCCTGCTGATTACGGAAAAATTCTCTATGTCAATGACCAGCTTGAGCCTCTTCAATATCTCGGGACTGAGCTTGGACAGGAAGCGCTTGTGTATGTAGATGGCCTTGCAGCCGGAATGTGTCAGGATATTGGTAATCTCGTTTTCCGATGAGTCCGGAAGGATTGGCACTGCAACACGGCCAAAAGGCACAAGGGAGAACATTGCCACGGTCCAGTTCGGAGTGTTTGTGGACAGGATTGCAACTCTGTCACCGGCTCCTATGCCATAGCGGCTCAAGTAACGTGAGAGGTCGTCACATTTATGTTTGAAACTGCCATAGGTGTATTTGAGGTCCGTGCCGAGCATTTCGGACATAGGGCGGTTTTCAAAGAAGGTTGTGCAATACTCATACAGCTTGCCGAGAGTGTCCACATACTTCTCCCTGAACCCGAACATTTTCTTGTAGAATTTCATTTATTTGCCTGTTAGCCGGCCCCATTTTCGAGGCCGTAGTTACACAAGTGCAAATATAGCACATTCCGCCCAATAAGCAAAGTTGTCCAGCATGCGTTTGGTGCGGAAAAGGGGCGTTGGTGGTACGAAACGGATGTCGGCAGGCGTTTGGTACGGAAAACTGTGGTTGGTGGTACCAAATGGCTCTGCGGTGGCATTTCGTACGGGGAACCGTGGCTGGTGGTACGAAACGGCTCTGCGATGGCATTTG
The DNA here is from genome assembly GCA_022777205.1 of Rikenellaceae bacterium. Classification (GTDB taxonomy): domain Bacteria; phylum Bacteroidota; class Bacteroidia; order Bacteroidales; family UBA932; genus Cryptobacteroides. The sequence goes on along the minus strand of JALFGP010000062.1, from coordinate 6,743 downwards.
GTACGGGAAACCGTGGCTGGTGGTACGAAACGGCTATGCGACGGCATTTGGTACGAAAACACCCCGTTGGTGGTACCAAATGGCCACGTCATCTCACAGGCTCTCAATATTTTGCAACTATTCTTTGAGTTAATGACAAAAATTAATACATTAGCAGCCGCTACAACAATTAGGGGATGATATGACCACATTCAGAAGCATAGAAGAATTAATCCGGATGCTCGCAAGGGAGAAAGCCCTTCTGATGGATATGTTCTCTAACCGGAAGAAGGTATCCTACAGCTACGATGCAGCCAAGGAACTTGTGGACTATAAACTTGAGCGCATTGAATTTCTGATTGAACACGGAGTGATTCACGACAGCGGGGAGTTTTTGGAATTGGAAGATGTCTATCTGAAATTCTTTGAAGAAGTCATGGATGTCAATGAAGACATCAGCGTAGCAGGAGTGCAGGAAAGCATAGATGCCCTTAATTCAGCTATTGAGTACTACCTGGTAGAGACATCGGCACAAAGGAAATTCACATATCTCAAAGATGTGAAAAGAATACTACGGAACATAGCCCTGACAACTTTCCGTAATGTAATAGACCTGAAACGGAACATAGACAACACCTACAAAAACGAACCCAATTACCGGGTCAAACGGCTTAAGCTTCAGAAACTTGATGAGAAGAGACTCGCTGTTTCCCAACTGATACGTCGGACTGAAAGTTATCTTGACAACCGCCAGGCAGGCTTCTTTGCCGTTGCTATGGACGTAAGCCTGAACAAAACCGTCATTGATGTAAGACAACAGCTCATTGAAGCATATCATAATCTGATGGAACTCGACCGTCAAATTATCGAGTATCTGAATCTCATTGACTACAATAACCGGCTTGTTGAAAAACTCCGCAAAGTGAAATACCTCCGGGACCAATTGGTGCTGGAAGCTGTGACGGATGTCAGAAATATGCTTCTGAACACCAATCCCGTGTGGATGGAAAACCGGCCCAAATACACGCTCAAACTGTCCTTGGAAATGCTCCGGTGCAGCGATGAGGGGCTGTCTGCACTTAAGAATCTTAAACTCAGGATGAAAAAGGGAGTCAGCTTGAGAAAACGCAATGCAGAAGCCATTCCAATTGAATTTCTTCATCCAAAAGCGAGCATTGCCCAGGGCTTTAATATTAATGAACTCAAGAATGCATTTCTTGCGTCCGGGGTTGATTTGTACAGTTTCATCAGAGACTATGATTTCCATAAGTCAGAATATGACACAGAACCGGACAGGAAACAGCGATTGGTAATCTTCTGCCAAATAGCCTCTCAATACCTGAACCAATTGAATATCACCAACCGGTACTGTACCGATTGCGATGTGGAGTATCCTCTTATATTTCCTTCATAATCAAAACCGTTGAATATGCTAAAGTATAGTAAAGAAATTTTTGACATCCTCAGCAGGGGCGGCTTTATCTGCTCCAACAGCGTAAGACAGGGCATCAAGCGTATGTATGAGGCTATTGAGGATGATTACCAGACATATCGGGAGTATTACGAAGGCATAGGATTCACATTGGAATCAGGTAACGGATATTATTATTTTACACGGACTGAAAGCCGGGTTGAAATTGATGCCAAACTTGACCGTTTCGTACGATGGATAGACCGTCTGGATTTTCTTAAAACATTCAACAGTGTTTTTGGCCCCGGCTTCACTTTCCGTTCTTCCAATATCCTTGAACAATTGGCTTCAGACATCGAACTCAAAGACAAGGCACAGCATCTTTACACAGAAAAGCTCAAGCTGGAGGAAATAGTGGACAAACTTATAGACGACCTTGAGAAAATCGGTTTCATTGAGCTGGAGAATGAGTTGGACGGCACCTGGAAAGTAACCAGCGCGTTCCATTACATAGAAGAATTGATTGACAGTCTGATAGTATCAGAGGAGGTAAAAGATGAGGTGTTTGAATAAAGTGGTGTTCATCAACAGTGCCAATGTGCCATACGCAGAAGTTCGCCTTGATGGAAATGTCCATTTCATAGGCACTCAGGGAGTGGGGAAAAGCACACTTCTGCGTGCAATACTGTTTTTCTACAACGGAGACAAACTCAAACTTGGAATTCCGAAGGAAAAGAAGGGATTTGATGATTTCTATCTGCCTCATTCCAACTCTTATATAGTCTATGAGGTGACACACGAGAGAAGTGATTTTTGTGTTCTGGTGTTCCGTAATCAGGGAAGGGCCTGTTTCCGTTTCATAGACGGAGGATGGGACCCTGGTTTGCTTATTGACAATGACGGTAAAGTCACAAGTGAATACACTGTAATTAGGCAGCGGCTGAACGGGAGAAATATGTCACGCATAGTTGACAAATATGAAGAATACCGGAATATCATTTACGGCAATCATCGTGCAACGGAGAAAGGTTTCTACAATTATGCCCTGATGGAAACCCCTGCGTATGAGAATGTTCCACGTTCTCTCCAGAATGTTTTTCTGAATTCCCGTGTGGATGCAGAGTTTATCAAGGACATCATTCTTCGCTCCATGAATGATGAAATTCCATCTGTGGATCTGGGTTATTACAGGCGTCAGATAGCAGAGTTCGAAACTGAATACAACAACATATCGGAATGGTTCCGGAAAGACTCAAAAGGAGAAGTCCCGGTCAGAGTACAGGCCCGTAAAGTGATAGAACTGTATAGGCAACTCATTTTCCTGAGAAAAAACATTGAGCAACTTTATGCGGAGCTGTTATATTCAGACCGCACTGCAAGGGAAATGCTGCCGGCCAAAGAGGAAGCAGAGCAAAAGCACCTTCTTGAAATACAGCGAATTGAGAGACTTATTTCCGAACAAAAGCTCAAGCTGGAGAAAGAAAAGGAAGAAATAAACAAAGAAATCGGTGAAGTTGAAAGCCGCCTCAAGGATCTGAAAAAAAAGAAAGAGGAGTACGATAAAATGGAGATTGGGGAAATAGTGACGAGGGTCGAAAATGAGGCCAATGTAAAACTGGAACAGGAGTCCCTAATAAAACAGAAGAACATTTTGACTCACGAATTTGAAACTCTGAACACGAAATACGAAATCCTTCAAAGCCAGATTAATGCTGAATTTCAGGAGTTTGAAGCCAATTGTAACACCCGGATTTCAGAACTGTCCGAGCAGTGCGTCAAAATCAAGGAGACCATAGCATCTTCACGACAAAAACGTATGGATGAGATTCGCCAGGATTATGATGCGGGTATAGCATCAATTGATGAGAGAGCCGTGATATTTGCAGAAAAGGACAAGGAACTCAATTCGGAAATTGTCAAATTGCAGTATTTCAGTCCTCTCGGAGACGAAATCAAAGCCGCAAGCATCTCTCTTGACGAACTGACTCATTCAGAAGCCGTACTTCGGGAAAGGGTCAAATCTTATGACCTGCAGATTGGCCAGCTGACACAAGAATACGAACTGCAATGCTCCCGCCTGCAGTCTGAATATGACAGGAATTGTATAGACCTAGAAAGGGAAATCGAAAAGCACAAAGCGGAAATCGGGGAACTTGAAAAACTTCTATCTTCTGTCTCCGGCTCTCTTTATGAATGGCTGGACGGTAACCTGAAAGGGTGGGAGAATAATGTCGGCAAAGTGATTGACAAGCAGAAGGTGCTGTACAGTAAAGGTTTAAAGCCACGCTTGACTGATGGAAGCAGTTTCTTTGGCGTGGAACTGGACCTGGATGAACTTCCGACATCTCTTCTCACTCCAGCCCAATTGAGGGCAGAGAAAGAAATGCACGAAAATGCGGTAGAGGATATACGTGCGGTGATGGCAGAGAAAATGGCGGAGTTTGAAAGGGAGAAAGTAAAACTGTCCGCGGCAATGTCACCGAAAGTCAAGGAGCTGAGAGAGAAACGCAATGCTGAAGATATGAACCTGCAAGCCCTTCCTGGACAAATTAAAGCATTGAAGGTCAAAATTAACGGACTGACTGATAAACAGGAGGAGATACGCAGGGAGAAGAAGGCTGCCATTGAAGAAAGACGACACCAGCTTGCTGCAGAAAAGCGTCAGATTGAAAACGAACGCAAAGCATTGAAAGACAAGTTGTCAAAATCAGAGAAGGATGCCGACAAACATTTCAGCACCAAAATCAAAGAGGCAGAGACAGACAAGGACCATAAACAGGATGAAATCCGTGCAAAGATTGAATTCAGACGTTCTGAAAAAGAGGCCAATATTGCGGAATTGAAAATGAAGAGAGATGCCGAACTGCACGGGGCCGGAGTGGATTTGATAGCCTTGAAAAAATTGGAAACTGCAATTCAGAAAGTTGAAAATGAACTCAGATTCATAGAAACGAACCGCGAAATTTGCATTCAGTACCGCCACGACAAAAAGGAGTTGTTTGACAAGGAGGATGAATTCAGAACCCGGAAAAGATTGCTGGAGTCCAGAAAACAGCAGTTGACGGAAAAATACTCCATCCATTTGGACCAGTTGCGAGAGCGTCAGGATAAGCAGTCCAAGTGCCTTGAAAACGTACGGACATCAATCAACGAGGCGAAGAAAGGTTTTGAGGACTTCGATTCATTCTGTCACAGCGAAACCTTTCCATCATACTTGAACAATGTCTGCGAGCGGGCCAGCCTTACTCCGGCTTCTAAGCTTGTGAGCGACATCAAGTCCGGAATTTTTGAGAGAGTTCAAACAAACGACCAGTTCAAAAAGGCCGTAACCCTGTTCAAGGGGCACTTCGGGCCCGGCAATATATTCAAGTTCAAGCTCAATCTCGTTACAGATGATGACTTTATGAATTTTGCTTCCGACCTTGAGGAATTTATTGAACAGAACAAGATTGAAGATTACCGGGGAAGGACCAGTGACAGATATCTGGAAATACTCCAGAGAGTTTCACGTGAAATAGGAGATTTGTCAGTATATGGCAGTCATGTTGAAAAAATCATCCGTGAAATCAACTATGACTTTAAGGAAAAGAATTTTGTCGGAGCAATCAGAAGCATTGAAATCAGAAGCACCCAATCAGGAGACAAAATGGTCCAGTTACTATTGAAAGTCAAGGAGTTCGTTGATGATAACACTTTTGAAATGGGACAAATGAACCTTTTCAGCGAAGAAGCAAAACGCGACGACATCAACAGGAAAGCCGTGCGCTATCTTGAGGATTTTATGGGAATGCTCAACGATTTTCAGACCCGCAGAAGTCTGTTCCTGTCAGATACGTTCCAACTGCAATTCCGCGTGGTGGAAAACGACAACGACACGGGATGGGTGGAAAAGATTGCCAATGTCGGCTCAGACGGGACAGACATTCTCGTGAAGGCAATGGTCAATATTATGTTGATAAATGTGTTCAAGGAGAAGGTTTCCCGCAAGTTCGGGGATTTCCGTATCCACTGTATGATGGACGAAATAGGAAAACTCCATCCGAGCAACATAAAGGGCATTTTGGATTTCGCCAACAGTAGGAACATCCTACTTATTAATTCTTCTCCAACTACTTACAATGTCTATGATTATAAACACACGTACTTATTGAGCAAAGACAATTCGTCAAAGACCATTGTTCAGGCGCTTATAACAAGAAGGGAAGCTGAATTGGGATCTTGAATTGATGTATTTTTATGAAAAAATCAGATTACGATGTTCTGCAAGCCCTGCTCAGAGGCGAATCAGTAGGAGGCAGCCGTCTCAAGGGGGAATTGCTGGACAAACTGAAAGAAGAGCAACTTCTGATTCCGTCAAGGCACGGCAGCAGGGTTTCATACAGAGCGTCAGACGCAGCAGCCATCAGGCGCGTGTTCAATGTTTGTAATCCGGCATCTGCAACTACAAGGGCTGAACTTATGGAGAGGTGGGGAGATTCCAAACTTGTTCCCATACGTTCCTGTCCCGGGTTTCCTGTAAATGTGTATGAGCCCTTGAATGCGACATTGCATGAAACAGCATTAACTCTGAATCCTACTCCCGGTGCATTTACCTTCATTTCCGATTGGCAATATTTCCGGATACCTTCTGAGGTAATTGTCATCGGGGTGGAAAATATGGAAAACTTCAGATGCATCAATCGTCAGCGCTATCTCTTTGAGTACCTGGGATTTCCGGTTTTGTTCGCCAGCAGATATCCCCAATCGGGAGATCTTGCACAATGGTTAAAGAGGATTCCTAACAAGTACATTCACTTTGGAGATTTCGATTTGGCTGGCATACACATCTATCTGACTGAATTCCGAAAATGGTTGGATGATTCAAGATGCGAATTTTTCATACCACGAGATATCGAAACTTTGCTTGCAAAAGGTTCCAGGGATCGTTACGACTCACAGATTGCACGCTTCGGTAAGCTTACTGTCGACGACCCGCGATTGGAGTATCTGATTTCACTGCTTCACAAATATCGCAAAGGCTATGATCAAGAAGGGCTGATCAGATAAAACTTGCCGGCAGATCTTGATAAATTTGTTTAATCGAACTATTGTTTGTACATTGGCAACTGAATTTGAAGGAAAAGTTTGATGGTCGTGGTACCTGGAGTCCACAAAGCGAGTTAGGTTATATCGTACCTGACTCGCTTTTGTTTTTTCCTAATGAAGACAATTATTTATTTAAGTTTCGCAAGTAAATATTAAATGAAAAAAAGCTAGGTTGAGAGTCCCGAAATATTTGGTTATTTCGTTGATTCTCAGTATATTAGAGTGACCAAACAAAAATATACACCTAGCATGAACAAAGATAGACAAA
>JALFGP010000046.1 GCA_022777205.1 Rikenellaceae bacterium | reverse complement strand
ATTGTCTGAATTTTTTCCTACCTTTGCATCCCCAATGAGCACAGCTCAAAGGGGATGGATTGGTTCGGTAGCTCAGCTGGATAGAGCAACAGCCTTCTAAGCTGTGGGTCTTGGGTTCGAATCCCAACCGAATCACAAGTACAGCAAAATCTGCGCACCCGATAGGGTGCGCAATTTTCGTAAAATGGAACCCAGTCGTGAGCTTGCTCACGTAAGGGGTTCCATTTTACGAAAATCCACAGGACAAAGTCCTGTGCCAGATTTTGCCCACTTGATGATGGCCCGCGGAGGTAGGGATCTCGCAGCCAGTATCAGTTGCTAGTGCAACTGATACTGGCGAGGACATCCCAATAGCCCCAGTAGTAACCCAGCCAACAGCTGCAAGCAGCTGCTGGCGAGGACATCCCAAAGTTCCTATATGTCCATAATTCTAGATTTCGTTTTATTTTTCAAAAAGCAGTTTATTCCGCATTAATTTTGAAAAATAGACTTAACCGACCCACGTAAACCTAATCCATCTGCCTTGACCATGAGACTGTATTTTCCCCTCTTCCTCAAGTTTCAGAATGTGTCTTCTAATTATAAGGTAGGAAGCTAAATGGCTGAGCCTATCTGCTACTTCTCTCAATGAAGAGTCACGATTAGCAATGAAGTCATTGATCACAGCCTCGCGTATCGCCTCGTTTTGTAACTGTTTAGCAGTCTTCTTCGCCGTGGCATTCCGCCATACGTATAATACTCCTGCCACAACTCCCTCAGACTCTCCGTGCGACCGGTGCAAAACTCCTTGAACGAAAACGGATTACATCTTATTTCCTGCCCTCTGTCACGGAAAATTGTACTGATTTCCTTTGAAAGCAATTTCGCATTACTTCCAGTAACATAAACATCAACATTATCTTTATTGCGTAATCCATTGACAAGTTTCTCAAAACCTTCAACCTCCTGAATCTCATCAAGTATCACATAATAAGTTCGTGATGGATCTGTCATCTTACTTTTATTCCTATTCGGAATTTATTGTAAATCTACAATAAATTCCGAATCCACAACTATATATAGACAACTACTTCCATCCAGTCAAATGCTAGTCAAATTAAAAATCGATTGATTATCAATAACTTCAAAGAGGCTGACCAAAAAGTCAATAAGAGGTAGGTGTTTCGCACTTGCGAAACTTGAGCATCCTTTATATCATTGATATGACAAACTTTGCAAACGGCAGGATGTCACCTTTGACACTTGCAGACTCCAAGGCTTCCATATATTCCGTTCTCTTGTCAGTCGTAATGACCACCCAGTCATATCCACCGGAAGCTAACATCACATTCATCAGGAAACGGCACATTCTGCCATTTCCGTCCATATATGGATGGATATATCCGAAGAAAAAATGGCCGAGAACCGCCCTGACTACAGCATTAGGTTCATTTTTAAGCAGATCAAACAACACAGGCATTGCTGCACGTACATTGTCCGGGCTTAACGGAGTATGCAATGAGCCTCTGATATAGACCTGATTGTTTCTATATCCGATAAGATCAGATGCTTTAAGTAACCCTACACCGACGAACGGAGACCACATCTGAAGATACCACTGCTGGTGATTCTTTTTAACGACCATACCGGCATCAGCCCCCTCAAGAACCTCCTGAACACTTTCCTTTACAGTCTGGAATGCAAGATAGTACCCTCTGGCAACCAACGCATTCTTATTCTCTTTATCTTCCGCATCGGGCTTCCAGTTACCGCTTCTCACTTTTTCTATGAGTTCAGCTGAAATCTTGTAACCTTCAATCGACAATGAATGGTAGGCATCATCCTTATACTTCACATCCAAAGAACTCATATAACCTTTGACGTCGTCAATCTTCCTTTCCGATTTATCAATGAGAGGAAGTATCTGCTCTCTCATTTCTTTCCACATCAGAGTGATTCTGGCTTCGTATGGTGAACTGAATGTCAGAGTTTCATCTGCAGGTTTCTCAAAAGGATCAGTCTCCCTCACATCATATCCTAAGCCTCGCATAGTCCTGAGAATATCATCAGCAATATCATCCTTTCCGATATGACGGAACGCACCGACCATTCGTCCTGCACGCACAGAAGCACCATTGTCAGCAAGAAGCCGAAGTATGGCAGAAGCATCCTGAACGAGAGACAGACATATCTTTGCAGTCAGTTCATTCAGGGCAAAAAAGGAAGGTGATACATTTATCAATGCTTCTTCAAGAGTATAGACATTGGCTCCAGTCACCGGATCCTTGACTATGTTCTCCGGAAGCTTACCTCTCATCGGGAATATCGAAGTACCATAAAGGAGATTTGTAACATTATTCGCCCCCTCCGGAGTCTTGACAATGCATTGTTTTGCGATTACCGAGCTTCCTGACCATCTGTCCAATGACAACTCTGGGCTCAAGACCCACTGATCTCCATATTTTCTGTTGCAATATGCCTTTATGAAACTCCAGAAAGACGAATACCACACGGTAGTATCTCCCTCCGTACCCGGCTTGCTCACTATATACCAACCCTTCAGGACTTCCTGAAGCCAACCGTTCAACTTAAGTCGGTCCAGATGAGTTCTGCTCAATTGAGTTGTTCCGTATATCACCAGACTGTTATCCTTATCCTGCAATTCTTTCAGAACCTGCAAAGACTCCGCTAACTTCTCACCAGGTGTTGCCATATTCGTATTTGTTTATGTACCTAATTTCGTATTTGCCTGTGTGGAAATTTTCGTATTTGCCGCCGTACTACTTTTCGTATTTACTGCAAATTTAACAAAATTATGTCTTTTGCAATACAAATAGTGTTTATTGCTGTGTGTTCCAATCCCTATTTCAGCATTTTTCCATCTGTTGTGAAAACCACATTGGATGCGTGAATATTCCATCGGAAGCTTCATATTGCCCTGACGGTCAATTGCTCCATACTTATTTGTCAGGCCATCGTTGAGAACACATATTCCATCTTCAAATATATAGTCATAATCAACAACATAATCATTTAAGTTTCGCAAGTGATTCAGGCGGCAGGTTGTAGTTGTTGGGCCACCCTCATTATTGCCTTAAGTTGTTTGTTTTCGTATATGATGTTTGTCAAGATGTCATCAAAGTCGGCCGAGAAAAAGTCCGCAATTGCAG
>JALFGP010000030.1 GCA_022777205.1 Rikenellaceae bacterium | reverse complement strand
GTTGAGTACAAAATCGGTCAGCAATGAATTTTATTTTTGTTTCCCCTAATTTTCCGCAGACCTATTGGAATTTCTGCGAGCGCCTGCACAGGGGTGGCGCAAATGTACTGGGCATAGGTGATGCCGCTTACGAAAGTCTGGACAACAGACTAAGAGACTCTCTGACAGAGTATTACAAAGTCAATTCACTCGAATCATACGACGAAGTTTTCCGTGCGGTGGCCTATTTCTCCTTCAAATACGGCAAAATCGACTGGCTTGAGTCCAACAACGAATACTGGCTTGAGCAGGATTCCCGTCTGCGCAAGGATTTCAATATCACCACCGGCATCAACAGCGACGACATAGCCAAGTTCAAGAGCAAGGCTGAGATGAAGAAATACTATGCCCTCGGCGGAATACCTACCGCCCGCCAGTCCAAAGTGACAGACCTTGAAGCCGCTATAGAATTTACAGATGTGGTTGGTTTCCCGATAGTTGCAAAACCGGAAATAGGAGTGGGGGCCGCCGAAACATTCAAAATCAGCAATCTTGAAGAACTAAGGCACTTCTTCGACACAAAAATCGATGTGCCTTATGTGATGGAGGAATTCATTTTCGGGGACATATATTCCTACGATGCCATAATCAACTCGGATTGCGAACCTGTCTTCGAGTCTTCAGCAAAGTTCCCGCCTTCCGTGATGGATGTGGTTAATCAAAAGCTGGATTTGAGCTACTATGTGCTCAAGGATGTGCCGGCTGCATTGAAAAAGCTGGGAAGGGCAACGGTAAAGGCTTTCGATGTGCGCAGCCGCTTCGTACATTTCGAGTTCTTCAGGTTCACCAAGGCGAAACCGGGCTTGGGCAAGGTCGGTGATTTCGTGGGGTTGGAAGTGAATATGAGACCTGCCGGGGGCTATACTCCGGATATGATGAATTTTGCCCACTCTACGGACGTATATACAATCTGGGCCGATATGGTGCTGTATGACAGGAAGTTGCTCCAGCCGGGAGGGAAGGACCACCTCTGCGTTTATTACGGCAGGCGCGACTGTCACAACTATCTGCATTCACACGAGGAGATTATGCAGAAATACGGGGACAGGATGGCTATGACCATGCGTATGGCCAAGGCTATCAGCCCGGCTATGGGAGACCAGAGCTATACCATCCACGCCTACTCGGAAAAGGAGAAGAACGAGTTTCTTGAGTTTGTCAGCGCTTTGAAATAACAATCCTCTACCTGTCACTGATGGATTTGTAGTTTCTCTCGTCGGTAACGCACTGATATGCCGGACGTATGATGCGTCGGGCCTCGAAATGCAGTTCCTCGTTGCGGTGCGCGCACCAGCCCACTATACGGCTCATAGCGAAGAGTGAGGTGTAGATGTCCTGAGGAATGCCTATGAGATCATAGACAAAGCCGGAATAGAAATCCACATTCGCGCAGAGCGTCTTGCCCCTGCCTTTGACCTTGTAAATCGTCTGGATGGCCACCTTCTCAATCCTCTGCAGGAACTCATACTCCGGCATACGTCCCTTTTCAGCCGCCAGTTGACCGGCCAGTTTCTTGAGCAGCACCGCACGCGGGTCAGAAAGCGTGTACACAGCGTGACCTATGCCATAAATCAGCCCGTGCCTGTCCATTTCGTTCCTGTTAAGTATGCCCTCCAGATGTCTTGCGATTTCCTCCTCATCGTGCCAGTCGTGCACATTGGTTTTCAGGTAGTTGATCATCTCCATCACCTTCAGGTTGGCACCTCCGTGTTTCGGCCCCTTGAGCGAGCCTATGCCCGCTGCAATGGATGAATAGGTGTCTGTTCCTGTGGAAGAAGTCACACGCACGGTAAAAGTGGAATTGTTACCTCCACCGTGCTCCGAATGAAGGATGAGCATCAGGTCCATAGTCCTGGCATCCAACTCGGTATAGTCCCTTCCCTTGAGCATAAAAAGGAAATTCTCGGCAATGGAGAGCCCCTTCTGCGGATGGCGTATGTGCAGCGAGCGGCCCTGCTCTCCGTGACGGAGCATATTGTAGGCGTAGGCAATGATGGTCGGGAACTTGCTCATCAGTTCAATGCTCTGACGCATAAGGTTTTCACGGGAGGTGTCATCCGGATTCTCATCAAAGGTATAGAGTTCCAGCACGCTGCGGGAAAGTATGTTCATTATATCGTGACCCTCCAGTTCGATGATGTGCAGGAGGGTATTCTTCTCCAAAGGCATATTCTCCACCACAAGATTGTGAAAAGCCTTAAGTTCCTCACCATCTGGAAGTTGCCCCGAAAGCAGAAGATATGCCACCTCCTCGAAGCCGAAACGTTTCTCCTCAATGATGGCATTCACAATATCCGAAATCTCGTACCCTCGGAAATATAGTCTGCCTTCTATGGGCTTCAGGCTACCATCCTCAAGTCTTTCATAACCGACCACATTGCCGATGTTTGTCAACCCCACGAGCACTCCGGTTCCATCCTCGTTGCGCAGCCCCCTCTTCACCTTCTTCTGTTTGAACAGGTCGGCATCAATCTTGGTGCTGGCCTTCATCTGGTCAGACAACTTATATATCAGATATTCACTTGCTTTCATAAATTCTCCTAACAATATTTTCAGTAAATTCCACAGTTCCGAGCGGTTTGCCGTTTTCCATAAGACGGGCGAGGTCCACTGTCGCATAACCCTGGGAGAATGACTCCTCAAGCGCTTTTTCCACCAGAGCCGCCGCCTCGTTCCATCCGATATGCTCCAACATCATAACTCCCGAAAGTACGTTACTGCAAGGATTTACGATATTCTTGCCTGCGATGTCAGGTGCAGTGCCGTGAGTGGCCTCAAAAATGGCATCCCCGGTGCTGTAGTTGATGTTTGCTCCCGGAGCTATGCCTATTCCTCCCACCTGTGCCGCCAACTGGTCGCTGATGTAGTCTCCATTGAGGTTCAAAGTCGCAATCACGCTGTATTCCTCCGGCTTGAGCAGGGCATTCTGCAAAAACGCATCGCAAATACAGTCCTTGATGACCAGCCTGCCTGATGCGATATATTCGCCGAATTCCCTCTGAGCCAGTTCATAACCCCATTTCTTGAAGCCGCCCTCAGTAAATTTCATTATGTTTCCCTTATGCACCAATGTAACCGAAGGCCTGTTGTGGTCCACAGCATATTGGCACGCTGCCCTCACCAGCCTCTCCGTACCCTCCTTCGACACTGGTTTCACACCGAAAGCCGAAGTCCGTGGGAAACGCACCTTGGTTACTCCCATCTCATCACGCAGAAAGGCATAGAATTTTTCAGCCTCAGGAGTGCCTGCCTCCCATTCAATGCCGGCATAAATATCCTCGGTATTCTCTCGGAATATGACCATATCCACCTTCTCGGGATGCTTCACAGGCGATTCCACGCCCTTGTACCAACGCACAGGCCTCTGGCAGACATAGAGGTCAAGTCCCTGACGCAGAGCAACATTGAGCGAGCGTATTCCTCCGCCCACAGGAGTCATCAAAGGACCCTTTATACCTATATGATATTCCTTGAAAGCCTCTAAAGTCTCGTCCGGCAGATAAGTTCCGCAAGTCTCGAAAGCGTTGCCTCCCGCCAGCACCTCTTTCCAAACTATCCGTCGCTGCGCCCCATAGGCTTTTTCCACGGCAGCATCTATTATAGCAACCATCGAGGCCGTCACTTCAGGACCTACTCCGTCGCCTTTCACCAAAGGTATTGTCTTGATTTCCATATAAATTCATTTCATTGAGTTGAGTGCAGACCCGGCCTTGAACCAGGCAATCTGCTGGGTATTGTAACTGTGGGCAGCGGCAAAACTTTCGGAAGTTCCGTCACTATGATGGAGCACAATCTCCACCGGTTTGCCCGGCTCAATCCCCGAGCAAAGCACATCTATGCTGTCCCCTTCCCTTACTTTCTCGTAATCCCGCGCATCGGAGAATGTCAGGGCCAGCACGCCCTGTTTCTTGAGATTCGTCTCGTGGATGCGGGCAAAACTCTTGGCAATCACAGCCTTAACCCCGAGAAAACGGGGTTCCATTGCAGCGTGTTCCCGACTGCTGCCCTCTCCGTAATTCTCCTCAGCGACCACCACGGACCCGCGACCCTGGTCCCTGTACTTGCGGGCCGCCGCCGAAACTGCAATCTCCTGCCCCTCACAAAGCACCGCATTGGTCTTTCCGTTGAAGGCATTCACCGCGCCCATCAGCAGGTTTTCTGAAATATTCTCCAGATGCCCGCGGAACCTCAGCCATGGTCCTGCCATTGAGATATGGTCCGTAGTGCACTTGCCCTTGGTCTTGATGAGCAAAGCGGCATCCTTGAAGTCTTTCCCGTCCCATGCATCAAACGGCGCCAGACGCTGCAGACGTTCGCTTTCCGGATTTATGACCACCTCCGACGCATCTGCTCCCGATGGTGCAATATAGCCCACAGAGCACTGTGCAAAGCCTTTTTCAGGCAACTCCGGTCCATAAGGGGCAGGCACTGAAGCTGTATCGAACCATAGTTTTCCGCCAAAGGCCAGGGCCACTGCAGTCTCCGGAGAAACTATGAAAGCGTGCGTATTCGGATTACCGTCAGCCCTCTTTGCAAAATTGCGGTTGAAGGAAGTGACAATACTGTTGCGTGCAAGCGGATCGTCGGTCTTGCGTTTCCACTGCCCGATGCAAGGTCCGCAGGCATTGGTCATAATCAGCGCACCTGCCCTTTTCAAAGTGTCTATGAGTCCGTCCCGCTGAGCAGTGGCATATATTCTTTCACTGCCCGGATTTATGATGAGCTGGGCTTTGGGACTTTCTCCCTTGGCAAGATAATATTCCGCCACAGAGGCAGCCCGAGCAAGGTCCTGATAGGACGAGTTGGTGCAGGACCCTATGAGTGCCACCTGCACATCCTCCGGATAACCGGTTTCCTCCAGTCTCTTCCGCACCCCGCTCATAGGGCAGGCAGCATCAGGAGTGAAAGGTCCGTTGACATAAGGTTCCAACTCGGCAAGATTGATTTCGATCAGACTGTCATAGTAGTCTTCCGGATGTGCAATCACCTCTGCATCAGCACACAAATCGGACGCGCAGGCATCTGCAAGGGCGGCCACTTCGCTCCTGTCTGTGGCCTTGAGATAGTCCCTCATCTTGCCGTCATAAGGAAAAACGGAGCAAGTAGCCCCCACTTCCGCGCCCATATTGCAAATAGTGGCTTTTCCAGTGCAGGAGAGAGTGGATGCCCCCTCGCCGAAATATTCTATTATGGCATTGGTACCACCCTTCACTGTCAGCATACCGGCCAGCTTGAGGATTACGTCCTTTGCCGAGGCCCATCCCCGCAGAGCACCGGTAAGCCTTACTCCAATGATTTTCGGAACTTTAAGCTCCCACTCCATACCTGACATCACGTCCACAGCGTCAGCACCGCCCACTCCAACGGCCAACATTCCGAGACCGCCTGCATTGGGGGTGTGCGAATCTGTTCCGACCATCATTCCTCCCGGAAAGGCATAGTTCTCCAGCACAACCTGAT
>JALFGP010000032.1 GCA_022777205.1 Rikenellaceae bacterium | reverse complement strand
AAACTATATGTGGTGATTTTAGCTCCGGGGATCCACCTCATCCCATTCCGAACTGAGAAGTTAAGCCCGGACGCGCCGATGGTACTGCACTACCATGTGGGAGAGTAGGTCGTCGCCACTTTTTACGAAAGCTCGACAGCTATGCTGTCGGGCTTTTTTTCGTAAAAAGCGGCGACGACCCGGACGCGATGCTACATAGCAGCATCGCATCCGAATCCATGCCTAGGGGCTCTGCCCCTATTATACCCCGCGGCTCCGCCTTCCGTATTTGACTATTGCATAGTCAAATACACGGCTCCCGCCGTCGCGCTGGGGCGCGAGTACGTGGTTGATTTACAGAGTGTTCTGTCAGGCTTTCTTCGTACAAAGCAGCATTGCATCCGGCTTCTATGCCTAGGGGCTCTGCCCCTATTATACCCCGCGGCTCCGCCTTCCGTATTTGCCTTTGGCAAATACACGGCTCCCGCCGTCGCGCTGGAGCGCGAGTACGTGGTGGGATTTTTGGGTGATATTTTTGATGGTGGTTATGGTCAGGGGATTTTCTTGACGAGAGACCAAGGGAAGCGTTGCTGGGACCTCATCTTATTCGGGTCTTGTCATTTTGGTACTGAATGTGGATTTGGCAATCCACTTGCCGTGCGGCTTTCAGCCGCTATTCTATTTGTTTTATTCGCCACCGACTGACAGAGAGTCAATTCGGACTGTCGGAATTCCAATTGAGACTGGCACTGACTGGTCCTTGCCGCAGGTCCAGCTTCCGTTGTCTATTTTCAGGTCGTTTCCCACCATTGAAATTTGCCCGAGTGCTTTAGGGCCGTTTCCTATGATGTTGATATCTTTAATCGGTGCAGTCAGTTTGCCGTTTTCTATCAGATGTCCGCTTTTTACATAAAATGTGAAATCACCCTCCCCGATATTCACCTGACCATTGCTGAACTCATCCACATAGATTCCGTATTTTACAGACTCCACAATCTCATCCGGGCTGTATTTCCCCGAATCCATATATGTTGCCCTCATTCTCGGAATAGGGTTGTTTCTGAAATTCTCCCTTCTCCCGTTTCCGGTAGGGTTCACTCCGTAATATGCGGCACTTATTCTGTCGTGCATATAATTTTTCAGTATCCCTTTTTCCACCAGCACGGTCTTTTGACAAGCCACCCCTTCATCATCATAAATATTGGAACCTCTATTGCCGGCAATTGTCCCGTCATCAATAATCGTAATTCCCTCAGGGCAAATACGTTGTCCCATTGCTTCCGAAAATATGGACTGCCCCTTGCGGTTGAAGTCAGCTTCGAACGCGTGCCCCATTGCCTCGTGAAGCAAGATTCCTGATGCTCCGGCACCCATAACCACAGGCATACTTCCGCCTTTGGGCCTTATAGCCTCAAACCTCTCGTCAAGTCCATTTGTAACCTTTTCCACCAAGGATATTATGGCCCTCCCGTCCAGCATCTCTGGCCCAAGCCTATAACTAAATGATGCAGAAGTACTTATATTCTTACTCTTATTCGAAAATACGGCTGAAACAGCAAGGCTTCCCATTGGTCGCTCCTCACAGCAAAGCTCTCCAAATGAATTGTACATCATTATTCTGGACACTTTACCGTTCAATTGTGCAATAACCTTTACCGTCCTTGGCTCTCTATGCCTTATGTCAGCATCGATTTGCTTCAGTACACCAGCCAGGGCTTCCATATCAGCATCCATCCAACTCGTTTTCATTGCCGGCAATGCAGGAAGACAATTTTGCTCATATCCACGGTCGGTCATATTCCCTAAGCAAGCCTTCGGATCCCCATTCCCGCAGATGGCCAAGGCCGCTTTCAAAGCCTGTCTCATCGCCTGGAAATCAGTGGTTTCACAATAGGCATAGCCAGTTTTCTCACCTTCAACCACTCTGATTCCAACTCCGAAATCCTCGTGGCAACCCCCAGAAGTCACAGCAGAGTCTTTCAACAGCAGGTTCATCGTCCCTGAATATTCGAAATAGAAATCAACGAAGAGAGCACCAGCTGCACGGGCTTCTCCCATAAGTCTTTCAAGTGATTGTATATCAGTGTGGAACAGTTCCAGATATGCTTTATTCTCCATTTTCTTCTTTACGTTGCGCTGCCCTGTGTTCTGCAAGACAGGCTTTAATCTTTTCAAAAGCGACCGTGTCCCTGACTATCATCTCGGAACTCTCACGGAATCCTTCCGCAACGACCCTGAACGGAGGTATGGAATTGTCAGCGAGTATCCATCTGTCGCAAACTTTGGTGTAATCCTCAAAAAAATACTGCAATCCCATAAAATATCGGCGGCGTATTGTTTCCGGCGGAATATTGTGTCCGCCTTTGCTCACCCTGGACTGTACTCTTTCCAATGCCCTTTCCGGTGAGTCGAGCCAAAAATAGAGCACCGTCACGAAATATCCCTCCTCCTGAGCTTCCCTTACCATCCTCAGCAGCGTTCTCGTAGCCAAAGTGGTCTCGATTCCAAAATCCCTCTTCTTCTTCAGCAGGTATCGAGTCTTCATCAGCATATAACGGCTGGCCAGAAGAGGTACCTTTTCAGGTCCATATGGAGACAAACCCTTTGCGAACTCGTCAGAATTTACGAATTCGCTGCATTCCAGCATTTCCGGCAAAAGCGTGTATGAGGCGGTGGTTTTTCCGGAACCATTGCATCCGGACACAATGTAGAGTTTAGGCATCGGCATTTCGTTTTCCTCCTGATTAGATGCAGTTTATCCCGAATTTGTTACATACCGCCGGTCACTCCATAGCCGAATAGTGCGAAATCCCCCTTACACGGGTCGCCCGGAAAAATTTCGTTCAGACTTGAGGTTATCTCGCAGGCCGTCACTATGTCTTTGGGATTCCTTTCAGTAAGTCCGATTGCGGTTGCCACATTGTGAACATGGACATCCAAAGGTATGATCAGTTCCGCCGGATCAGTATTTTTCCACACTCCGAGATCCACCTTGCCGTCGTCTCTGACCATCCATCTTCGCATCATATTTATCTTTTTGTTTGCCGCCTTGGGGTCGGGTTTCTGTCCATAGACTTGAGTGCGGAACCATTGTTGGGTCCGGCTCTCGAGGCTCAGGGACTCCTCGTAAGCCTTGCGCAAGCGGGAGCATATTCCGGCAAACTCACTCCACTTGATGGTCCTGTGCAGGCTGCATTCTTCGTCCCTATACTCTCCCTTCATAACGTAATCATATGGTTTCCAATCCATTTCGTCCAGAGCCCGTTTGCAGTCCCGAACAATCATCGACCTGCGTCCCCAAGCCAGATGAGCAGCAATTACAGCCGCAATTTCCACATCCGCAAGACAGCACTCCCCACGTTGGTATCTGTCAGCAAAGTATCTCGGGAAAATAATCGGGTCTTCTTCAAAATAGCGCCTGTCATTATATGTTTCCGCCCAGGAAACCAGTTTGTCCGCTGTCTCTTTGTCCATATTCCTGAAATTTGACCATAAAGGTATAATCTCTTTAGAGGAATTACAAGAATTTTGATAAATTTGCAGGATATGAAAAAATGTGCGTTATATTTGATGATAGGGATTACCCGTTTGCTGGCGCTTTTTCCTCTCAAGTTCCATTATTTCTGGGTGGACTTCATTGCGTGGGTGTTGCGTTCAGTTGTCGGGTACAGAAGGGATGTTGTGGCAATAAACCTCGCGAGGGCATTCCCGAATGCCAAGTATGATGAATTGACGGAAATTGCCCGGCAGTATTACAAGCACGTTGCTGAAATAGCAGTGGAGATGCTGTGGTTTTCCGGATCCAATCCGTCTAGGCTCAGGAAATCAGGTCTGGTTACAATAAAAAATGCGGCAGTGCTTGAAAGGGCATATAACCAGTCTCCGGGTGTGGTCGTGCTGAATTCTCATTGCGGAAATTGGGAAATTCTGGGAGGGCTTCCGCACGTGGAATGTTCAGACCTTGATTCTTTTCCCTTTCCGGAGGAGAAAATCCGTTGTGTCTATAGGGAATTGACCAATAAGGTTTCCGATGAGTTTTTCAAAAGGAGCCGTTTGGCAATGAGTCCGAACCCCGATGTGGTTCTGGAATCCAAAAAACTCCTCAGGCATATGCTCAGCCACAGGAATGACAAGATTGTATATCTGCTTACCATAGACCAGAGCCCTGCTGCTGCAACCCAGGTGGATATGGGAATGTTTATGTCTCAGCATACCTATGCTTTCCTGGGGCCTGCGGAAGTTGCCCACAAATTCGGTTTTTCTGTCCTGTATATGAACTTTGACAGAATCGCCCGTGGAAAGTATGAGGTCTCATTCGAGGAAATTTGTGCTGACGCATCAGAAATGGAGCCTAAGGCTATTATCAGGACATTCTACGACAAATTGGATTCAGAAATCCATCGTCATCCGGAGAATTGGCTCTGGTCCCACAAGAGATGGAAATAATAGTAAGTTATGAAACGTTTAATTGTATCATTTTTTGCAGCCTTTATGGCTGTTACGGTTTTTGCCGGGGATTATGAACCGGGAGACAAGGTTTTCATCAAAATATCGGTGGATGCCGTTCAGGAGAAGTTTTTCGTCGGTCCATATGCCAAATATGCGCAGAAATACCTTGGGGTGGAGGCTCGTCAGACTTCCTCTGCTTCAACTTGGATTGAATCGGTGAGGATGGAAGCGGTACTGTCCGGACAGGATGACGAGTTTGTCTTCAATTTCGGATCACATATGCAGGAGATCCCGGATTTTACTACCGTTCCTTTGCTGAAGGCCGCTGTGGGGCAGAAAAATATGGAAACTGCCGCATCTGCCGCTGCCGACCAGTTGATGAATATTCGTCAAAAACGCTATCAGATACTCACAGGCGACACTGATATGTCTTTGTCCGGGGAAAGTCTCAAACTTACTCTGGATGAATTCAGCCGCGAAGAGGACGAATTGCTGAAACTCTTTTTAGGCTACACCGTCTCAAATCCGGTTAAAGGGGAGTTCATACTGATTCCATCCAAGGCTAATGAATCGTCGGTTTATGTTGCATTCAGGATTTCTGAGAATGGACTTTTGCCTGCCAATCATCTTGAGGGCAGGATGGTTACTCTGGAAGTCACTCCTCTGAATTTGCCCGAACCGGCCGAAGCGGCAGAGGAGGATGCTCATCCGAAAAAGAAAAAAGCTCCCAAGAATATGAAATGGGAAACAAAATCCGAGTTTATCCCGGCGGATTGTAAATTGCGTTTGCGTGATGGTGCCACTATAATCCTGCAGGGAGATGTGGTTCTGCCTCAGCTGGGGTACATCAGGACATATGAAGAGCTTGTGCCTGTGCCTGTTCCGGCCAAGTAATTGTCAAATGATTAAATCAAAACTTCAATATTATGACTATCAAAGATTTGGATCCACATTTGGTGTGGAAAAACTTTTATGGACTGACTCAGGTTCCAAGGCCATCCAAGCACGAGGAAAAAATCACGAATTACCTTTATAATTGGGGTGTAAGCCGTGGATTTGAGACCATAGTTGACAACCAGCCTATCGGCAATGTGATTATACGCAAACCTGCCACTCCCGGATGTGAAAATATGAAAGGTGTTATCCTTCAGGGACATATGGATATGGTCGCACAGAAGAATTCCGATACGGTCCACGATTTTGAAAACGATCCGATCGAGACCTATATCGACGGGGACTGGGTCAAGGCAAAGGGGACTACCCTAGGTGCCGATGACGGTCTGGGTGTGGCTATGGCTTTGGCTGTGCTCGAGTCCGATGACATCAAACACGGTCCGCTGGAGGTGCTTATAACTTTTGACGAGGAAACCGGACTTACCGGGGCCCAGCAGCTCAAACCGGGCTTGCTGCAGGGCGAAATTCTGATTAACCTCGATTCTGAGACCGAAGGTGAGATTTGTGTGGGTTGTGCTGGAGGTCTGGATGCGACTGCCACAGGCACTTACACTCCAGTGAAACCTGAAGAAGGCTGTGAGTGCTGGTCCTTGACTGTCAAGGGATTCACTGGAGGACATTCCGGGGCTGACATCCATCTTTGCCGTGCCAATGCAAATAAAGTTATAGTCCGCATTCTCTATTCACTGGTTAAGAATGTGGGTGTGAAACTGGCCGGGCTTGGCGGTGGTACACTCCGCAATGCCATTCCGCGTGAGGCTTTTGCATCTGTCTATATGCCGTCCAATCTGATTAAGCCAGCTGTTGCCGAGGCTCAGAGAATTTTTGCCGAAATCAAAAAGGAATATGCAGTTACTGACCCTGATGCAGCTATGGTGTTTGAGGTGGCAGATCCTTTAACTGTGGCAAAGACACCGGATTATGTATCTCAGGATCAGGCTGTTGCATATCTGAGAGCACTGCTTCTCTGCCCTGACGGTGTGGTTCGTATGAGCAGTGAAATACCGGGACTGGTTGAGACTTCCAACAATCTTTCAATAGTAAGACTGTATGGTGGCAATTTCTCGGTCAAGACCCTGATGAGAAGTTCCGTGGACACAGCCAAGATGGCTCTTGCAGACCAGTTCGAGGCTGCATTCTCACTAGCAGGCGTAAGTTCCGAATTCACTGGAGGCTATTCCGGTTGGGCTCCAAACTCCAAGTCTGCAATTGTGAAGACCATGAAGGAGGTATATGAGAAGATGTACGGAAAAGAACCGTCTGTGCTGGCCATCCATGCCGGTCTGGAGTGCGGTATCCTCGGAGGCACCTATCCTCATTGGGATATGGCATCCTATGGTTCCACTCTCGAAATGCCTCACTCGCCGGATGAGAGGGCTTCCATTTCATCTGCACAGAGGACTTGGGAATACCTCAAGGCTGTGCTTGAAGCGATACCGACTAAGTAGGTAATCAGAAATCTAATTAACTTAAAAATCAAATATTCAAGATAATATGTTCAAAGGACAACCAAAGGGGCTTTTTGCCCTTGCCCTTGCCAACACTGGTGAGCGTTTCGGCTATTACACGATGTTGGCCATACTTGCACTGCTGATGCAGGCCCGCTTCGGATGGAGTGAGGCAGCAGCTGGTCAGGTCTATGCAATCTTCCTTGCGGGAGTTTATTTTATGCCGCTTCTGGGCGGTATCATTGCTGACAAAATCGGGTACGGAAAATGCGTAGTGCTTGGAATTGCAGTTATGTTCCTGGGCTATCTTTCCCTTTCCATCCCTGCCGGCAACGGTATGTGGGCCAAGGTGATAATGTGTTCCGGACTGGCTCTGGTCGCAATCGGAACTGGACTATTCAAGGGTAATCTCCAGGTGCTTGTCGGAAACCTCTACGATGATCCGAAATATTCCGCAAAGAGGGATTCTGCGTTCAGCCTTTTCTATATGGCTATAAACATAGGTGCAATGTTCGCTCCGGCTATGGCCAGGAAAATCACTGAAGTGATGCTCGCCAGCAAAGGCTATGTCTATGATGCGGCCTGCCAGGACCCTGCCTATCTCGATGCACTTTCAGGGGCATACGGACTCTGCTTTGCCGTGGCTTGTGTTTCTCTCGTACTTTCTGTGGCCATTTACTTTGCTTGCCGCAATTGGTTCAAGCACGCTGACGTGACAGCAAAACAGTCCAAGTCTTCCGACAGTGCAGCCGTCGTGGAACTTACTCCGAAACAGACCAAGGACAGGCTTGTGGCCCTCTTCCTCGTGTTTGCAGTGGTAATTTTCTTCTGGATGGCTTTCCATCAGAACGGTTCTGCCCTCACTTTCTTTGCGAAGAACTATACCAATCTTACGGTCACCGGACCTATGAGACTGGGCTTCAATATCTGGATTCTGGCGTTGATTGCCGCTTCCGTGTACACTTGTTTCGGTATGTTCCAGTCTGACACCAGGAAAGGAAAAACAGGCTGTGCTGTTGCTACTCTCGCTTTGTGGGGCGCTGCAGCTGCGATTTTCTATTTTGTGACTCCGAATCCTGTCAATGCTCAGCCTTCTGATTTCCAGCAGTTCAATCCTTTCTTCGTGGTGGCGCTTACTCCTATTTCAATGGCCATTTTCGGTGCTCTCGCAAAGAAGGGCAAAGAGCCTTCGGCTCCAAAGAAGATTGCTCTCGGAATGCTTGTCGCCGCACTTGGTTTCGTGATTATCACCATTTCCTCAATAGGCCTGAAGTCACCTATGGATCTTGCTCCTGGTGAAACTCAGAGCATACTCAGCCCGGGATGGCTCATTTCGACCTACCTCACCCTCACTTTTGCAGAGTTGCTGCTTTCTCCTATGGGAATTTCTTTCGTTTCCAAGGTTGCTCCGCCTAAGTACAAGGGTATGATGATGGGATGCTGGTTTGCTGCCACTGCCATCGGAAACTATCTCAGTTCCATTCCTTCGATGCTCTGGAGCAAGATTCCTTTGATGTACAACTGGGGAATTCTCATCGCGCTTTGTCTCATTGCGGCAGTCATTATGTTTGCCCTGATGAAGAAAATCGAAGCTGCGACCGAATAATTGCTGACGTTGATAGTCGGTCTATTATTTGGACAGTTGAAAAATTTTTACTACATTTGCAGCCCATTTGCGGTGGATTGTCTTTGACGAGAAGCCTAAATGGACTGCAACTTATTTATTAACATTCATTTACAAACAAAATGATCAAACAGTACGAAACCGTTTTCATTGCAACTCCCGTTTTGTCTGAGGCTCAGATGAAGGAAGCGGTTGCCAAGTACACAGGCTTCATCAAGGAGAATGGTGGAGAAATCGTGTACGAAGAGGACTGGGGTCTGAGGCAGCTTGCCTATCCTATCAAGAAGAGGACCTCAGGATTTTATTATCTTATCGAGTTCAAGGCTGAGACTTCACTCGTAGCTAATCTCGAAACACAGTATCGCCGTGACGAGCGCATCATCCGCTTCCTCACATTCGCTATGGACAAGCACGCTGTAGCTTATGCAGAGAAGAGAAGGGCTAACAAAGCAGCTAAGAAGGAGGAATAATCTATGGCACAGAATAATGAAATCCGTTATCTCAATCCTCCTACAGTAGAGGTGAGAAAGAAGAAATACTGCCGTTTCAAGAAGGCCGGTATCAAATATGTAGATTACAAGGACGCTGAGTTCCTCAAGAAGTTCCTCAATGAGCAGGGTAAGATTCTCCCTCGCCGCATCACCGGAACTTCCCTCAAATTCCAGAGGAAAGTTGCCCAGGCAGTCAAGAGGGCACGTCATCTCGCTCTCCTTCCTTATGTAACAGACCTTTTGAAATAGTAGGAGGACAGTATATGGAAATTATCTTGAAGAAGGATGTGGCCAACCTCGGTCACGCTGACGACATCGTTAACGTTAAGACAGGATATGCTGTCAACTACCTCATTCCTCAGGGATTTGCAACTCTCGCAACAGAGTCTGCAAAGAAGGTGCACGCTGAGAACCTCCGTCAGAGGGCTCACAAAGAGGCAAAGTTCCGCGCAGATGCAGAGGCTCTCGCAGCAAAGCTTGCTGAGGTACTCGTAAAGGTGACTGCAAAGGTCAGCGAAAGCGGCAAGATCTACGGTTCAGTTACCACTGCCCAGATTGCTGATGCTCTCGTAGCTCTCGGTCTGAATGTGGACAAGAAGGACATCACCATCAACGAGGCTGTCAAGGAACTTGGTGTTTATGAGGCTACTGTTAAGTGCTACAAAGACATCAAGGGTACTGCCAAGTTCGAGGTTGTGGCTGAGTAATCAGTTTCAGCTGATTGAGTTAAAGGACGGTCTTCGGGCCGTCTTTTTTATGTCCATCCGAATATGCTTTGTCCGGCAGACACAATTCTCTACGGATGAAACGCCATTCGAGCCCCGTTTGTCCGACAGATGTAATTATGCCCGGATATTTGACTGTTTTTGTCTGATTTTTTTTGAGAAAAGATTTGCAGGTATGAAAATATTTCGTACCTTTGCAGTCCCAATTGAAAAAGCAACCTCTCTGGGTCTTGGGTAATTCCCTGACGTTGCCACAATTTAATTTAAGTTATGGATTTTATTAAGATAGTAAACGACGCATTTGCAAACGAAAAAGCAGCGTCATACCCTAAATTCAAAGCAGGTGACACTCTTACAGTTACCTATCGTATCAAAGAGGGTGACAAGGAGAGACTTCAGAAATTCAAAGGAGTCGTTATCCAAATCAAAGGCGGTTCACCGGCGACAAAGACCTTCACAATCCGCAAGATCTCCAATGGCGTAGGAGTAGAAAGGATTTTCCCGTTCAACTCACCGTTCATTGAGTCAATTGAGGTGAACAAAGTTGGTAAAGTTCGTCGCGCACGTATCTTCTACCTCCGCGAACTCTCAGGAAAGAAGGCCCGCATTAAAGAGAAGAAACTTTCACTGGTAAAGTCAGAGGAATAATAATTCCGGCCCGCTAGCTCAACTGAATAGAGCATTTGACTACGGATCAAAAGGTTACAGGTTTGAATCCTGTGCGGGTCACAACGATTTCGGGGGTCCTGCGGCAAAGCCGCAGGACCGTTTTGTTAGAAGGTGTCTGAAAAAGAAAGCTCGCTTTCTTTTTCAGACACCTTCTAACAAAACCAAACGGGCAAGCCCCCTTGCCCGTCCCCGAAATCGTTGGGTACAAGACCTCTTCGCACAAAGGATCTTTCGCGAACGCGAAAGCATCCTGTGCCCCCAAGCCCATCCCAAGCCCATATCACGCTTAACCGCGCCCCATATCACGCTTAACCGCGCCCCATATCACGCACAACCGCGCCCTATATCACGCTTAACCGCGCCCCATATCACGCTCAACCGTGCCCCATATCACGCCCAACCGCGCCCCACACCCAGCGCACCTTTCGCAAAGCGAAAGCAGCCATGAAATAGATCTTAACTTGCCCCTAGAAAATAATCCCAGTAGAAAAAATCTCGTTCCCCAGAAATTCCCCCCGTAAAGAAATCCGTTCCTCGCTCCGGGAGCAAAGTCCGCACCTCTCTTGAAGCTCAATAGCCACAATATCCCCAATCCGAAGCGAAACCAAAGCCGACACCTCAGCAATAGCCCTTTGCACCATAGCTGTATCCCCTCCGTCATAAGAATAGACATACTTCCCGTTCAATTGAATTTTGAAGTGTTTGTCAGGATTCTCCAGCACAACAGGATTATACAGCGGAAATGGCAGAATTGAACTGTGGTCCAGACATTCAGACACCAGCCCGTCACCCCTGCATCCCTGAAGCCTGCCCGAAAGCAGCACCCCAAAATTGAATGCATCGTAATAGCGTGAAGCAAATTTCTCCGAAATGCACTTTCCGGCCTTGCATATGCGCACAAACAGCACCGGAGTGTATTCATACCCCTCTACAGCCTCCTGTGCATAAATATCCCTGTTCTCGCGATCCCAACTGGTGTCCGGACGGCAAACGCAGTACTTTTCCCTGCTTCTAACTACAATGTTCATAATACATACATAAAGCCGGAACCTTAAGGCTCCGGCGAAAATCAGAATAACTTGCCTCCAAACTTTTCCTGAAGCAGTGCAGCAGCCTCGGCCGTCTGTTCCGCATCAAGGGGCTTCTTTTGAGCCTCCCGTTTTTCAGCCTCGAATTTTTCCCTTAGAATTGCAAATTGTCTTTTGGTATCCAGCATAAAGTCTCCTCTTTCAATCCAGCTGAAATAGGAAGGCTCAGTCTGATAGACATAACGGGCTGTCTTGCCCTTATGCTTCCCGAAATTGATTTCCACCTCGCCTTGGTCGTTGAGAATGAGACGTCCTGCAAAATCTACATACTTCGTCTTCACAAAAGACGAAAGAGCCTCCAAAGAATTCTTGAGCACAGGGAATCCCTTCTCCGGATCCACTTCAGCATATTTCTCAAGCTGGGCTTCCACCACGTCCACAGTTGCGAGCACATCGGCCTCGGCTGCGTGGGCATTGTCGAAATCGCAACCGCAGTAGAATCTATGCGCCGCCTTGAGGTTGCGTGGCTCATATGCGAAATAAATCAACTGGGCATCAATCATTTTCTTTGAATGCAGATCGACGTTGATTTGCTTGCCCTTGTATTCCCGAGCCCTTTCAATCTCCTCGGCCAGCATAGGAAGGTCGAATTTTTGAGAATTGTAGCCTCCGAGTTCAGCGCCTTCCAGCCATTGGGCAACTTCCTCTACGATTTCCCAGAATTTGGGTTTGTCAGTGAGTTCCTCGTTGCTGATGCCGTGGACAGCCATAGCTCCAGGGTCAATCGGTCTCTGTCTGTTGTTCACATAGTCCCAAGGACATACTCTCCAAGTCTTTATGCGTCTTTCTCCATCTGGAAAAACCTTCACGAAACTCAATTCGATAATAGAGTCCGAGGGTATGTTGAGACCGGTGCTCTCTATGTCGAAAAAGACCACCGGCCTGTCGAGATTCATCTTCATGGCTTATGCAATCATAATCGGCATTATGATGCCGCAGAGTTTCTCCCTTTCGGGATCGTTTTCACCAGGCATGATGAGAGCCGCGCGCTTGTCGTCGAGGAATTTCATCACAATCTCTTCGCAACCGAAGTTTGCCAGGATTTCAGAGAGGAATGTGGACTTGAATCCGATTGTAAGCGGCTGTCCGTCATAGCTGCAGATGATTTCCTCCTGTGCTGAGAGTGAAAATCCGAGATCCTGTGCGGAAACCCGGAGAAGTCCGGGAGCCATCTCAAGTTTCACGTGGTTCGAAGCCCTGTTCGCGCAGACGGACACACGTTTCACTGTGTTGAGGAACTGCACACGGTCAATCGAGAGCACATTGGAGTTGTTCTGCGGGATGACATCGCGGTATTTCGGATACTTGCCCACAATCAGGCGGCAGATAACCTCGGTGTAGCCGCAGCGGAAACGTGCATTCTTGCTGTCAAAAACGATTTCTACATCGCCTTCATCCTTGGAAATCAGGTTCTTCAGAATGTTTGCCGGTTTTTTGTGGAGGATGAAGGAAGTCTTTTGCTCGGATTTCACATCTTTTGCAGTGTAGCAAATGAGTTTGTGGGCATCGGAAGCCACCAGGGTGGTGGATTCGGTGTCGATGTCGAAGAAGATTCCGTTCATTGCAGGGCGTATTTCATCGTCCGCCGTTGCATAGATTGTACTGGAAATTCCTTCCACGAGAATTGCTGCCGGGAGTGTGATGGCAATGGTATCTTCTCCAAGGCCGGTGATTTCAGGATAGTCGTCCGCAGGCCTGAACGGGAGTATGGACTGCCCGCTGCTCCATTTGCATTCGAAAGCGCTGTCGCTGATGGTCCTGATTTCAATAGGCTGGTCAGGAAGGGCTTTCAGAAGCTCAATTATATGTTGGGCTGGCACTGTGATTCTGCCGGGCTCAATGGTGGAACTCGTCTCAATGCGGGTCCTGAGTGTCAGTTCGGAATCAGAGGCAGTAATCGTCAATCCGTCGTCGTCCAGTTCGAAGAGAAAGTCCTCCAGAATCGGGAGTGCTGTTTTTGCCGGAATGGCCTTTGATACGGCTGTTACAGCCTTCAGAAGTTCAAAACTTGATACGTTGAAATTCATATCGCAAAAGTTATAGTGTTTCAAAAATTGAAATGCTGCCGGATATTTCCGACTCAACCTACAAATTTATTCAAAAAATTCGACAATAAGGCATATTCTTTGAAAAAAAATTCCGGCCCGGTACGGTTTATCATATTATTTTGGTGTGAAAGCGAAACTTTTCCATTGTTTTTCCGTATATATTTTTGCGAAAAAGAAAAGTGCCTTTTGCCGTGCCGTTAACAAACGGTCGTAAAAATTTTGTAGATATGAAAAAAGGGATATTGTATTTTTTTATTGCAGCAATTGCCGGGGCAATCTCGGCTTGTGCTGTTGTCAAATTGTCCAACCGTAACAGTACAGCAGCTGATTCCTCAGCTGTCGTTCAATCCGACACCCAGTTCAGGACAGTGGACCTGAGCAACGACAAATGGCCTGATTTCACCTTCGCCGCCGAGACCTGCGTGGATGCTGTGGTCTATGTGAAAGTCCGTGCAACACAGCAGGTTGTGAGCAATGCCGGCCCGCTTTTCCGATTCTTCTTCGGTTACGAGCGCATTCCTTACTCCCGTGAGGTCCAGGGCAGCGGTTCCGGAGTCATAATCAGGGAAGACGGCTACATAGTCACCAACAACCACGTGATTGCCGGGGCAAATGCCATAGAGGTGACCCTGAACAACAACCGCACCTATCCTGCCCGGCTTATCGGTACTGACCCTGCAACCGATGTGGCGCTGATAAAAATCGAGGAAAGCGGTCTCCCGATTGTTCCATTTGCAGATTCAGACCAGCTTCGTCTGGGAGAGTGGGTGCTTGCTATAGGAAGCCCATATGACCTGAGGTCCACTATCACCGCAGGAATCGTCAGTGCAAAGGGACGCTCTATGCCGAAAGACCCCAATAATCCCAATGAGTTCCGCATCGAGTCATTCATTCAGACTGATGCTGCTGTAAATCCTGGCAACAGTGGCGGAGCTCTTGTGAACAAGGAGGGCAAACTGGTGGGAGTGAACACCGCAATTATCTCACAAACAGGTTCTTATGCTGGATATTCCTTTGCTGTCCCATCCAATATCGTAAAGAGGATTACTGACGACCTGATGGACTACGGAACTGTCCACAGAGCCCGCCTGGGAATAGTCATGCTACCAATTAATGATGAAATTGCAAAAGAATTGAAACTTTCTTCCGTAAATGGCGTATATATTACGGATATGGCAAGTGATAGCGCGGCTGCCGAGGCCGGAATCAAGGTCGGGGACGTAGTCGTGGAAATCGGAGGTTCCAAAGTGACTGGAGTGTCATCCGTTCAGGAACTTGTCAACAACTTCCACCCGGGAGACAGGGCTGAGGTCAAGGTCATCCGAGGGGGAGAGGCATTGTCATTCGAGGTGGTGCTGAAATAGCCCGCTGTCCCAGAAGGAAAATATAGAACAATATAAAATATGAGACAACTTAAGATTACCAAGTCCATCACCAACCGTGAGTCAGCCTCGCTGGACAAGTATCTGCAGGAGATTGGTAAAGAGGACTTGATTACAGTGGAAGAGGAAGTCGAACTGGCCCAGCGCATAAGGAAGGGAGACCAAGCGGCTTTGGAAAAACTGACCAAGGCGAATCTCCGCTTTGTTGTATCAGTGGCAAAACAGTATCAGAACCAGGGACTTAGCCTTCCTGACCTCATCAATGAGGGCAATCTTGGACTGATTAAGGCAGCAGAAAAATTCGACGAGACAAGGGGATTCAAATTCATATCCTATGCAGTCTGGTGGATACGCCAGTCTATTCTCCAGGCTCTTGCAGAGCAGTCCCGTATCGTGCGTCTGCCTTTGAACCAGGTCGGTTCACTGAACAAAATCAACAAGGCTCTCCAGAAATTCGAACAGGAGAACGAACGTCAGCCTTCCAATGACGAACTGGCAGAAATGATTGATGTTCCGAGGGATAAAATCGCTGACACAATGAGGGTTTCAGGCCGTCACGTGTCTGTGGATGCCCCTTTCGTGGAAGGGGAGGACAACAGCCTGTTGGATGTGCTCGTGAATCCGGATTCGCCGAATGCAGACCGCGGACTCGTGAATGAATCCCTGAACAAGGAAATCGACCGCGCACTTTCGACTCTGGCTCCGCGTGAGAGGGAAATCATCAAGTCCTTCTTCGGCATCGGCTGCCAGGAGATGACTCTCGAGGAAATCGGAGAGCGTTTCGGCCTCACCCGCGAGAGAGTGCGCCAGATTAAGGAGAAGGCCATCCGCAAGCTCAAGAACAATTCCCGCAGCAAACTGCTCAAATCATATCTCGGATAAAGCTCCGAAGCAAACGAAAAGACCATGATTCAACCGGACAAGATTGTGGCTCAGGCAGCCGCAAACGCAATACATAACCTCTGGGGTGCCGATGCCGACCCGGCTACGGTCCAGGTCCAGTTAACCAGAAAGGAATTTGAGGGAGACTACACTGTTGTAGTCTTCCCTTTTGTGAAGACCTCCCGCCAGTCACCAGAGGCCACAGGTGCGGCAATGGGGGAATGGATAGTGGCTAATGAGCAGGAAATCAGTGCATTCAACTGCGTGAAGGGTTTCCTCAATCTCTCCCTTTCCAATGAGTACTGGAATTCTGTGCTTGCAGAAATGATTCAGACTCCGGACTTCGGCCAGCTCCCGGACACAGGACGAACCGTGATGGTCGAGTTTTCTTCTCCCAATACCAACAAGCCTCTGCATCTGGGACACATCCGCAACAACCTCCTCGGATGGTCAGTATCCCGCCTGCTGGAAGCCAACGGACATAGGGTAATCA
>JALFGP010000070.1 GCA_022777205.1 Rikenellaceae bacterium | reverse complement strand
GTGAATGTGGCAGGATTGCTGCGCGGAGAACGGCCAATCGGGGACTGGTCGATTTCTATGACCTTGTCTATGTTTTCCACCCCTTCAATGCTGTCGAAAGGCAGTACAGGCAGGTTGGACACCGTGAAAAGATTGCTCAGATAGGGCATCAGGGTTTCATTGACAAGGGTGGATTTGCCGCTGCCGCTCACCCCCGCCACTCCTATGAAACAGCCCAGGGGAAAGCTTACGTCCACGTTTTTGAGATTGTTGCCGCGGGCGCCCCTTATGGTCAGGAAATGTCCGTTTCCGGGGAGACGTTCTGCGGGAATGTCTATGCGACGGCGACCGTGGAGATAGTCCATAGTGATGGATTTTCCGACTATGCAATGCTCCCTTACATCCGGGTCTCCGCCTATGGACCCGTCCTTCCCTGCAAGCGAAGCCGGACCGTTGAAACAGATGCTTCCGCCCTCCTGACCGGCACCGGGACCCACATCCACTATCCAGTCCGCCGCCCTCATAGTCTCCTCGTCGTGTTCCACCACCATCACCGAATTGCCGCTGTCCCTGAGTTCCTTGAGCGAATTGATAAGTTTGATATTATCCCTCTGGTGCAGGCCTATGGACGGTTCGTCAAGTATGTAGAGCACATTCACGAGTTTGGAGCCGATTTGAGTGGCAAGGCGGATTCTCTGGCTCTCCCCGCCCGAAAGCGATGCCGTGGCCCTGTCCAATGAAAGATAGTCCAGACCCACATCGAGCAGGAATGCCGTCCTCTCCCTGAGTTCCTTGAGGATTTCCGAGGCTATGGCATTCTGTCTGGAGTCCAATCTTGAAGGCAGTTCATCCAGCCACTTTGCCAGAGCCGATATTTCCATAGCCGACACATCCCAGATGCATTTCCCGTCGATTTTGAAATAGCCTGCCTCCTTGCGCAGACGGGTGCCCCCACATTCAGGGCAGACCACTTTCTCCTGTATATCCTCCACCACACCCGGGAAGGACTGCATTTCGGACATAGCCCCTTCGCCTATACGGAAAAGCTCGTCGGAGCCGTAAATCAGCAGGGTCACAGCCTCAGGCGGGATGGTGTCTATGGGGTCGTAGAGCGAAAAATCATATTTTCGGGCTATTGCGCGGACTATGTCGTATTTCCGGGTCTGGCGCAAGGGCCCGAGCGGGACAATGCCTCCGTCGGCTATCGAGACTGTACGGTCCGGGATTATGGAGTCCACCTGCACATTCACTATGGTGCCAAGCCCTTTGCAATGAGGACAATAGCCCTGGGGCGAATTGAAGGAAAACGAATGGGGAGCTGGTTCCTGCAAGGAAATTCCGCTATCCGGGCAGACCAGATGCTTGGAGTAATGGTCTATGCGTCCGCTTTCCACATCCATCACTGCCACAGAACCCTTTCCGAGAGCCAGGGCAGAAGCCACAGATTCCCTTATCCTCTTTTCATCCTTGGTCTGGGGTTTGAGGCGGTCCACCACAAGGTCTATGAAATGCACCTTGTATCTGTCGAGGGATTCAATTTCAGCGAGTTCCACAATTTCCTCATCTATGCGCGCGTGGGTGTAGCCCTTGCGTCTGAGCTGGGACAGGAGTTCGCGGTAATGCCCCTTACGGCCTCTCACCAAAGGAGCGAGCAGAAGGCATTTGCGGTCTGCAAAGTTGCTGATAATCAGGGATACAATCTGTTCGTCGGTGTAGCGCACCATTTCCTTGCCCGTCACCGGGGAATAGGCTTTTGAGGCTCTGGCATAGAGCAGGCGCAGGAAGTCGTAGATTTCGGTTATGGTGCCGACTGTGGAACGGGGATTTTTGCCCGTGGTCTTCTGCTCGATTGCTATCACGGGACTCAAGCCCTCGATGCTCTCCACCTGAGGTTTCTCAAGCACGCCCATAAAGTGCTTGGCATAGGGAGAGAGGGTGTCCATATAGCGGCGCTGTCCTTCCGCATAGAGGGTGTCGAATGCGAGGGAGGATTTGCCGCTGCCGCTCAGACCTGTGATCACAACGAGGGAGTCTCTCGGGATGTCCAGGGAAACGTTCTTGAGATTGTGGGCTTTTGCACCACGTATTTTTATGTAATTACGCTCCCCGTCTCCGGGTCCCGCCTGCTTATATTTTCTCGTTTCTTTCATAGTCGCATATAAGGTCTGTCTCCGGCCAGTCACCATCACAGAGCCGGTCGAAGTCGGAACGGAAAAGACGGTCTTGGATTAGACGTAAGATAGTTCTTTCCGTCAGCGGCAGTTGCCGAGATTTTCTCGGTAACTGAATCCTCAATAAGTTCTCCGTTTTTGAAAATGTTCTTTAAGTGCAGTCCTATATTGTCCGTTGTGCAGTCAAACAACATAGCCATAGCCTTCTGCGTAGCCCAAACCGTCTCGTTTTTATACAGCACCTGTATGCCGTCCTCCTTTCCTGCAGCCACAAAGGTCAGGAACTCCGCAGTACTGTTTCTTATCTCCAATTTATTTACCATCGTCTATAACATCGTCTATATGTCACTGCAAAATTACTAAATTCCGGTTAAATCCCGGCGTGTTGACTTATCTTGGAAAGAATTTTGTAGATTTGGGGGCCGTTTGAAAATATTGAATTATGGAGAAAATGAAAATATGGTGCGAAAACACCAATAGCGAATATTCAGTGGACTATGGTACCACTTTGATGGATGCGGCAAAGGCCCTGCTGCCCGAGCAAACCGGAAACAGGGACATTCTGGCGGCCCTTGTGGACGGGCAGTTGAAGGCTTTGAATTTCCATATCTGCCGCCCACACAAGGTGCAATTCATTGATTACGACCACACCAACGGCATCAAGACCTACGTGCGTTCGCTCTGTTTTGTGCTGCAGAAGGCCGTGCACGACTTGTTCCCGGACAAGTTGCTGGTTATCAAATATGCCCTGCCGAGCGGACATTATTGCGAACTTCACAGCTCTGACAACAGCATTCACATACTTTCAGGTGCGGAAATCAGGCAGCTGAAAGCAGCGATGAAAGACATAATCAAGGAGGACCTGCCTCTGCGCAAGGAGAGGCTTGCCGAAGAGGAGGCTGAAAAGATTTTCTCTGCAAACGGCCAGATGGCAAAAGTGGAGCTGATGAAGAGCCTGGGACGTTACACCTCCAGCGTCTATTTCCTGGACGGTTACGGAGACACCTTCTACGGCCCTCTGGTGCCTTCTACAGGCTATCTGCGGGCTTTCGAACTGCGTCCTTTCGGCAAGGGAGTCTGCCTGCAGTACCCACAGAAGGGCAGGAAGGATGAGATTCCGATGATGACAAAACAGGTCAAACTGGCAGCCGCTCTTGAGGACCACGACCGCTGGTGCCGCACCCTGGGGACCTGGAACGTGGGCACTCTCAACCAAAGCATACTTGAAGGTCACGCGAAACGGATAATCAATCTTGCGGAGGCCCGTCACGAGAGGAAGTATGCAGAGATGGCCGATGCCGTCAAGAGACGCCCCGATGCGAAGATCGTATTCATCGCAGGCCCTTCGTCTTCGGGAAAGACATCCTCTTCATTGCGCCTGGCACAACAGTGCAAGATTCTGGGTATGAACCCGAAAGTGATAGAACTGGACAATTATTTCGTGGACAGGGAGCACACACCGAAGGACGAATTCGGGAACTATGATTTCGAGTCGCTCTACGCTATGGACCTGGACTTTCTCAACCTACAGCTGAACCAACTGCTTCGCGGGGAGGAGATTGAAATACCAAAATTCAATTTCAAAACGGGCTCCAGGAGTTTCGAGGGCAACAGGATGAGGCTTGAGGAAGACGACATTCTGATTATGGAGGGCATCCACGCCCTGAATCCGGAGATGGTGTCGGGAGTGGACCAGTCCAAAATCATAAGGATTTATGCCTCGGCGCTCACTTCGCTTTCCATAGACGAGAACAATAATATTTCAACCACGGACAACCGTCTGCTCAGGCGCATCGTGCGGGACAACAGAGTCCGCGGAATCACTCCGGAAGAGACCATACTGCGTTGGGACAGCGTGAGACGCGGGGAAAACCGCAACATCTTCCCTTTCCAGGAAAATGCGGACATAATGTTCAATTCGGCGCTGATTTTCGAATTGCCGCTGCTCAAGTTCTATGCGGAGCCACTGCTCAGACGCATCAGCCCCACATCGCCGGCATATTCGGAGGCCGTGCGCCTGCTCAAATTCCTGAGCTATCTGGTGGCGCTGAGTCCGGAAGAAATTGCAGTCATTCCGCCTGCCTCCATCATCAGGGAATTCATCGGCGGGCAGTGCCTGTAAACCTGTGTTTACACAGCGTCGTAAACGTTCTTCTTGATGACGGGGATGTGGGCTATCCAACTTACGCAGTGCATCGGGAGGATGCTGCAGAATCCTACTGCTATTTTTGCGAGCAGAGTCGGAACGAGTATGCGGCGGCCGTGGAACATTGCTCTCAGGGCCTTCTTTACAAGGGTCTGAGGATAAATCATAACGCCAAGATTATGAGCGAGTTTGCGCAGGGATGGCTTCAGGCCGATGAGCGGAGTGTCCACTGCTGATGGGCAAACCGTAGTCACCGATATGCCCCAGTCCCTCAGTTCCACCCATATTGCAGTGCCGAAAGCCTTCGAGAATGCCTTGGTGGCTGAATAGATGGATATGGTAGGATATGGCAGATATGCCGCCAAAGATGACATAATGAGGATTCTGCCGCACTCCCCTTTCTTGAGTCTGCCGGCCCTTTTGGCCTTGCGGCTGCCCGGTTTGGCTCCGGCTGCGATTGCCTCTTCTGTCCTCTGTCTGGAAAGAGCCACGGCCCTCTCCTTCATCTGCGAGCCGAAGAGCCTGCAAAGATGGGCAGTGGCAAGGCAATGCACACCTATGATAAGGTCCATCTTGGCCGCCGGAATATTCTCCAACTTGTTGAAAACCAGCAAGCCTGCATTGCTGATGAGCACATCCACCCTGTATCCTTTCTCGACAGTCCAATCAAAGACAGCTTGGGAAGCCTCGGTTTTGGAAAGGTCCGCATAGAAAGGCTGCGCATCCACCCCGAACTCCGCCTTCAAAGACTCTGCGACCTTCACATTGTCCTCATCTCTATTGCTGACTACCAATATGTTATACCCCTTTGCAGCAAGCTGTCGGGCATATTCCAATCCCATACCGGAAGAAGCACCGGTAATGAGAGCATACGATTTCTGTGTATCCATATACAAATCTAGACTGCCCCGCAAGCGCGAAGCCTGAGTAAAACTATTCAAAACGGCCGCAAAATTACGAAAATTTTGCTTTTTAATAGTCCCCTATGCCGGAAAATAGTTATATTCGCGAGATTTTGAATTTAAATTGATTATGAGAGAACTCTATATTACCGACACCCTTTCACGCAAGAAGGAACTTTTCGAGCCCATTAATCCGGGCCGGGTGGGACTTTATGTCTGCGGACCGACGGTCTATGGCGATGCACACCTGGGACACGCCCGTCCAGGAATCACTTACGACACACTTGTGAGGCTGATGCAGCATCTGGGATATAAGGTGCGATATGTCAGGAACATAACCGATGTGGGACACCTTGTGGGAGATGCCGACGAGGGGGAAGACAAGATTTCCAAGAAGGCAAAACTGGAGCAGCTGGAGCCTATGGAAGTGGTGCAGAAATATACGCTTGCATACCACGAGGCTATGCGCTCGCTCAATGTGGCCCCTCCGTCAATCGAGCCGCGGGCATCCGCACATATCATTGAACAGGAGGAGCTTGTAAAGAAGATTCTGGATGCGGGCTATGCCTACGAAAGCAACGGCTCCATCTATTTCGACGTGGAGAAATACAACCGCGACCACCGCTACGGAGTGCTTTCAGGCCGGACACTCGACGACACTCTCGAAGGTACACGCAAACTCGACGGACAGGACGACAAGAAGGCTGCCTACGACTTTGCGCTTTGGAAGAAGGCGGCTCCCGAGCATCTGATGAAATGGCCTTCACCCTGGAGCGAAGGTTTCCCGGGATGGCATCTCGAATGCTCTGTGATGAGCGAAAAATATCTCGGCCGGCAGTTTGACATACACGGAGGCGGAATGGACCTTATGTTCCCTCACCACGAATGCGAGATTGCCCAGAACACCGCTTCCAGAGGCACTTCCGGAGTGAAATACTGGATGCACAACAATATGATTACCATCAACGGCAAGAAGATGGGCAAATCACTGGGCAACTTCATCACCTTGAGCGAGCTGTTCAACGGCACCCATCCTCTCCTGGACCAGGCTTACAGCCCTATGACGGTGCGTTTCTTCATACTCCAGGCCCATTACCGCAGCACCTTGGATTTCAGCAACGAAGCCCTTCAGGCAGCCGAAAAAGCCCTGAAGAAGGTGATGCAGGCCTATAAGGACCTGCTTTCGCTGTGCAAGGCAGCAGGAGTCGGTCATATTGTCAAAGGAGACAGGGGACACGAAGCCTCCGCTCTCGAATACGGAGAGTTCATCACCGACATAGTGCCGGACAAATTTGAGGACGGATGCTCCGAACAGGTCAACACCATCAGGGAGAGCATCTACAGCGCACTCTGCGACGACCTCAACACGGCCGTGGCTCTTTCCGGCATATTCGAGGCAGTGAAATTCATCAATACGGCAAAGACTTCCAAACCAGGCCAGACCAAGGCCGCTGACCTGGAAGCCCTGCTCAGACTCTTCGATGACATAGTATTCGGAGTCTTGGGACTCAAGGATGAGGAAGCTTCCGAAGGCGGAAAATCCCTGGCAGTCATAGACGGGCTGATGGGAATGGTTCTCGAAGAGAGAAAGGCGGCAAAAGCGGCAAAGGATTGGGCCACCAGCGACAAGATTCGCGACAATCTCAAAGCATTGGGAATTGCAGTGAAAGACACCAAGGACGGTGCGGAATGGTCATTTGAATAGACTATGGCGACAAAACTCATATCCTGGAACGTGAACGGTCTGCGTGCGGTCTGCGGCAAAGGCTTCGCGGACATATTCGCGGACTTTGATGCCGACTATGTATGTCTGCAGGAAACGAAACTTCAGCAGGGACAGATTGACCTCGAGTTCCCCGGTTACACAAGCTACTGGAACTATGCCGAGAAAAAAGGCTATTCGGGAGTGGCGGTCTATACCAGGAGACAGCCTTTGGCAGTGCATCTCGGTATAGGCAGGGATGAACACGACAGGGAAGGCAGGGTTATCACTCTGGAAGACAAGGACTTCTATCTGGTCTGCTGCTACACTCCGAATTCGCAGAATCCCGAGGTGCAGGGGGAACTGCCCAAAAGGCTGGACTACAGGATGGAATGGGAAGACGCATTCAGGGAATATGTCAGCGGACTTCACTCCAAGGGGTTGTCCGGAATGGTGGCCGAGTATGCAGGGAACGGGGCTGATGGCGGACTGATGGCTGCCGGAGGACCCAAACCGGTGATTATCTGCGGAGACCTGAACGTGGCCCACAAGGAAATAGACCTAAAAAATCCTAAGACCAACACCAAATCGGCCGGTTTCACCCCGCAGGAAAGGGAGAAGATGACGGCACTGCTGGAGAGCGGTTTCACCGACACTTACAGATTTTTCAATCCTGACAAGACTGATGCCTATTCCTGGTGGTCCTACAGAATGAACTCAAGGGCCAGGAACATAGGGTGGCGCATTGACTATTTTCTCACCAGCAGAGATCTGGATTCCAGACTGAGAGATGCGGCTATCCTTCCGGAGGTTATGGGGTCGGACCACTGTCCTGTCTCTCTTGTCATCGAGTGAGGTTAATTTCTGATAATTTGAGGGGCGCCGACCCAGTCAAAATCGGCAGAACCGGTCGCGGTGTACTTGACTGTCCCGCTGGCATTGACGGTGACATCCGCCGCACCCTTGAGCTTGGCATCAACATCCTTTACCGGGAAGTTCTCCGCCTCCACATCTGTGCTTCCGGATGCCGTAATCTTGAACACCTTTCCCTTGCCGGAAATGACGAAATCAGAAGCATCCTCGCAAACGAGATTCACATTGGACGCCTCCACCTTCACCATATTCAGGTCTGATGCCCCGGAGAGTTTGATATTCAGGTCATTCCAGCGCCCGCTGAGTCCCATCACCTCCGAAGCTCCATAGAGATTCAGGTTCATGCTCCTGCCGGTGAAATATCCAGTCGCAGTCAAGGCATTGGCCCCGCCCATCTCTATGCGGTTGATGTCTTTTGTATAGACGGTCACCACCGCTTCAGGCCTGCCCGGATGCCCTGTAGAGTCCAGATTCTTGTCTCCTGCGTTGATCTTGAGAGTATTGCCTATCTTTTCAATTTTGAACACGTCCACATCGGACGCCCTGACAATAGAAAACACCACTCTCTCATCCTTGCTCTGCACAAGCTTCACGTCTATCTGTCCTGTCACCCTATGACTATAAAACTTCGAGGACTCCGATTTCACCACGATTGAACGCACCCCGGAGAAAGCATATTCCTGAGTGTATTCAAAAGACTTCCTGCGATGGCCCTTGTCTTTGGAAAAGCCGCAAAGGGAAAGCATTGCCAATATGAAAATCATTGCCAGCCTGGCATATGAAAACTGTCTGTCAGTCATACTCTTAAAAATTTTTGCAAACTTACTCCATTTTCTTCAAAATGTGAAGAAATTATTGAAGAGGAGCACTGCGGCGGTAGATATCCTGCAGAAGGAGGCCGCAGAGGGTCATTCCGAAAATGGCGGTGATATGGGCAAGAGAGCCGTTGATTACGGCTTTGGAATCGCTCCAGTCGTGGTTTATGAGAGCGGGATCTCCCGGACCAGACTGTGGCGCTTGAGTTGCTGAGGACAGCGGCGGTTCAGGTCCAAGATTCGGAAGCACCTCGTCGTCATAGACACAGAGAAACTTCCTGGCAGGGTACTTTCCAGCCCTCTTCATTCTCTTGCGAAGAGCTGCTCCCAGAGGACAGCCTCTCACTTTCCAGAATTCGGCCACACGGACATTGGTCGGGTCGATTTTCACTGCCGCCCCGAGTGAACAGAAAAAAGTTGCTTTTGAGGCACTTGCATTCAAAATCAGCTGCACTTTGTCCTTAAGGGAATCCACGGCATCGATAACATAATCATAGGAATCCAAATCGAATTCGGAAGCCGTCTCAGCGGAGTAAATCTTCTGCAGGGCTGTAATCTGTGCATCGGGATTGATTTCCAGCAAACGGGTCTTAAGCGCCTCCACCTTCACCTGACCAATGGTTCTGGTGGTTGCCATCAGCTGACGGTTCACATTGGTAACGCTCACCCGGTCCGAATCCACTATGGTAAGTTTGCGTATTCCGCTGCGCACCAGCCCCTCGGCGCACCAGCTACCCACTCCGCCCACTCCGAAAAGAATTACGGACACACTTGAGAATGCGTCCATAACCCTTTCTCCAACAAGGCGTTCAGTTCGGTTGAAAATATCCTGCATAGGCCCGAAGACAGAGATTTTCCGGAGAACTGTTATGACAGCAGCACCATCACCTGAGCCATTATGATTCTCAGGAACATAGACAGAGGATAGACCGTCGAATATGCCACCGCAGCCTCGTCACTCTCGCAGATGGAGTTGCTGTAGGCCAGTGCAGGCGGGTCGGTGGTCGCTCCTGAAATCATTCCTATCAATGAGAAGTAGTTGATTTTCAGTACTAGACGGGCAAAAGCCGCCACCACCAGTATAGGAAGGGTGGAAATGATGAAGGCGTAGAGTATCCACCAGTAGCCTCCGTTCATAATGGTCTGGAGAAAACCGTTTCCGGCCGTAATGCCCACGGACGCGATGAAGAGGGTGATGCCGACCTGACGCATCATCATATTTGCAGAAGGACTGATGCTGGTCTTCAGGCCCACCTTGTCACTGAAAGAGGAAATCAGGATGGACACGATGAGCGGACCGCCGGCCAGACCGAGTTTCACAGGCACGCTCATACCCGGGAGGAAAATCGGAATGGAACCCAGGAGCACTCCCAGCATAATGCCCAGAAATACCGGTCCCACATCCGGAGCCACAATCTTGAGGGCCTTTGCTGCCTTTGCATCATGGTCGATCTGCACCGTCTGTCTCTGCTCCTTCTTGAGGTCAATTCTGAAAATAACCCTCAGGAAGATGATGCTCATCATAATACCCAGCACACCCATAGGATAGGCAACTGCATAGCCGCAGGCGAAAAGGGAATTGTTGGCCCCGTCATTGAGGTCGGAGAAAGTCTGCTGGGCCGCTCCCAGACCTGGGGTGTTTGTCACCGAGCCGTAGAGAACTCCGGTCATGGCATTCAGGTCCTCCCCCGTAATCACGTGGATGAGATAGGCCGTCACTGTGCCCAGAAGCACTATTCCCGTGGCGAGAAGATTGAGAGTCACTCCCCCTTTCTTGAACGAAGAGAAGAAATGCGGACCCACTTCCAGACCGATTGAATAGACAAAGAGTATGAGACCGAATTCCTTTACAAAATGCGCTGTGGTGGGGTCGAGGGTGAATCCCAATTGTCCCAGAATGATGCCGAGGAACAGTATCCAGGTGACTCCGAGTTTCACGCCTTTGATTTTGATGCGGTCGCACAGGAGTCCGGCAGTGATGGTGAGGGCGATGATGATGATCGAATGTGCCACGCCCTGCCCTGACACAAGATTGTTAAGCCATTCCATATTTGTATTATCTGTCTGTTTCGCAGAGTATCTTCACGAACTCCTCTGCCGATTTCTTGCGGTATGTTCCTTTGAGAAAGTGGTATGAGCCGGTAAGCATATTTTCGGTACCATTGAGGGGAATCTCCCGGAAAAATTCGGGCTGTCCCACTGAACCTGTTGCCACAACAGTGGCGAAATTACTGTGCTGGAGCAACATAAGCAGAGGTGTAATCTGATTGAACTCCGCAGAAGGTTTGAGTTGGAAACCCTTTTCCCTGCACAGCCTGTCCAGAAGTATCCTGACTTGCATACCGGAAGCCGGAAGCGCAAGCTTGAATTTTTTCAGGTCCTCCAGCTCCACAGATTTGAGGCTCGCAAGCGGATTGTCCCTGGAGACCACAAGCGAAAGCGAATCCCGGAGAATTTCGTGAGACTCTATCTGGGGATATGGCACAGATGGTTTGTAGGACAGCACAAGGTCCAGGTCGTGGCTGATAAGCAACTCCATAAGTTCCGGAAGGGTCTTGTAGTACATCTGCACATCCACACCCGGATACCGGCGGTTGAATTCCCTGAGAGCCGACACCATAAGACGAGTGAAAGAGTGCGAGAGTCCCACCCTTAACTTGCCGCATTTCAGATTGTTGAGGTCCTGAATACGGCTGACGCAGTTCTCTGCCTGATGGAGAGTTTCAAGAGCTATGGGCAGCAGCTGTTCCCCGGCCTCAGTTATAGCCACACCGTGACTGTTTCTGATGAAAAGTTCCGCTCCGAGAGAGTCCTCCAACTGACGGATGGTTGCAGAAAGAGTGCTCTGCGTGATGCAAAGATCATTCGCGGCAGAGGAAAAATTCAAGGTTTCGGTGAGCCTTACAAATGCTTGAAGATGTCTGAGTTCCATTGTTCCGATATTAGTCACGGTGATGTCCCGGTATTTGTCCGGCAAAGATAAGCAATCACCGGCAATATCTGTCCCGACACTGATGGCAGGGCACAAAAAAAGTTTCTCAGGACGTTTCCGTCAAACCAAGAAACCCGTTTTTGCTGACCTTTCCGTGCCTCTCGGCAAGACGGGCCAATATTTACACACTACACTAACTTTATTATTTCATCCGTAAAAATTCCCTACAGGAGTTTTCCACCTTTTCTGTGAGTTTCAGACCAAACATTGTAAAGTGAGGCAATCACACAAGCCGCTACTAAAGAAAGAAAAATTGCCGTTTTCATATATACTAACCTTTTTTTATTACGGGTGCAAAGGTAGGGCAGTTTCAACTGTCTGCAAAGCATTGGCTATGGAATGTTGACGCGGTTGCTATCGAAAAAACCGATAGTAAATTCTCATAACCATCGGTTATTGTGTCTCAAGTTACTGATTCAGAGGATTTCGCGTCTCATACGGGATTTCGGAATGCCGAGCTGGTCGCGGTATTTTGCTATGGTACGCCGGGCCACATTATAACCCTTGGCCTTCATCAGGTCCACGATTTCGTCGTCCGTGAGCGGTTGCTGCTTATTTTCACCGTCCACTATTTCCTGAAGCACCTTCTTGAGTTCCCTGGTGGACACATCCTCGCCGGCCTGGTTCTTTATTGACTCGGAGAAGAAATATTTCAGAGGGAAGATGCCGAAGTGGGTCTCAATGTACTTGCTGTTCGCGACTCTGGAGACCGTGGATATGTCATATCCCGTGACATCGGCTATATCCTTGAGTATCATCGGTTTGATTTTCGTCTCATCTCCGTCCAGGAAATATTCCCTCTGATAGTCCAGTATGGCCTTCATCGTGGTCATAAGAGTGGTGTGCCTCTGGCGCAGGGCATCCACGAACCATTTCGCAGACTCGAGTTTCTTCTTCACGAAGGACGCTGCATCCTTCTTGGCCCTTTCGGAAGAGTTGGCCGCCTCCATCAGGATGTCCGCATATCTGTGGTTCACCTTCACCTCCGGCACAGAAAACCTCGGCATAGTGAGTACAAATTCGCCGTCCTGCACATCCAGCACGAAGTCCGGAACCACTTGGCGAGTGTGGTCGCCATAGGTATCTGCAACCTGTCCTCCCGGGGTGGGGTTGAGTTTCAGGATACGGGCCATCGCTGCCTTGAGCCTCTCAGAAGTCATTCCGGTCTGAGACATTATGCGGTTGAAGTCCTTTTTGGTGAATTCCTGGAAATAGGAACTTATGATGCGCTTGGCATCCTCGACGACAGGAGTGGAAGTCAGAGCATTCAACTGTATGAGCAGGCACTCCCTAAGGTCCCTTGCACCCACACCAGCAGGCTCAAAACTCTGGATTACCTTTATCATCTGCTCCACCTCTTCCTCATTCGTGTCGATGCCGGCCCGGAATGCCATTTCATCCACAAGGCGGTCATTGGTGCGGCGCAGATAGCCGTCATCGTCTATACTATATATTATATAATTGGCCACCTCGTTCTGGTGCTCGCTCAGGCTTCTGA
This sequence comes from Rikenellaceae bacterium, assembly GCA_022777205.1. Classification (GTDB taxonomy): domain Bacteria; phylum Bacteroidota; class Bacteroidia; order Bacteroidales; family UBA932; genus Cryptobacteroides. Next base: position 1,401 of record JALFGP010000070.1, on the reverse strand, counting down.
ACTGCAGCTGCTCGGTGAGGTTCTGCGGGAAGGACTCCTGCACGGAGAAAGTCTCCCGGCGCGGACGCTCATCGTATTTGCTGTAGTTGTCCGAACGCAGACGGTAGGCAGGAATCGGGTCGTCCTCCTTGTAGTCCGAAAGGGAAACCTCCCTGGAATTTTCGGACCTCTCCTTCGAGTCATCCTCCTCAAGCACCGGATTTTCCTCAATCTCCTGGCGCACTCTCTGCTCCAGACTCTGAATCGGCAGTTCTATCAGCTTCGCAGTCATTATCTGCTGCGGAGACAATTTCTGAATCTGTTTCTGTTCAAGCGACTGTTTCAACATAGGCTACAGATTTTGAAGTTGAACAAGCGGCCTCAGAATCTTCACGGTGTCTGTTATGTAGGTACACTTGGAATCCGCTGCCGGATAATTGATCTTTTCCTTGACGAGCAGGGCCCGCGGAAATTCGTTCCTGAGCTTGACCAGCAGGGCCATAGCCTCGGACCTGGTCCTAAAATCCCCGGCAGTGACCTTGAAATAGGGGTTTGCATAGGTCCTGTAAACAGGTACACCGGGCCAGGTTTTCTCGAATTTTTTCAGGATGGCTTCCGAATCCGTCCTCGAAGTCTGGCTGTTGTCGAAATAGACCCGGATGCGATAGCCGCTGATGCTCCTTGCGGGATTGGCCACCAACTGGGAATCCAGGGCAGCTTTCACCGAAGAGGGCTGGCTGATGCTCACATTCACGGAGTCACCTGCAGAGCGGCTTGGCAGAATATTCCATATTTTCTTGCCCACCAAAGCCGTATCAACGGCGGAGACAGGTCTGTAAATTATCGAATCTACGAGTTCATAGCCTTCGGGGACAGTGCGCAGCGCAAGTGTGTCTCCCGGATTGGAACGGGCCTGGGCAAGGCTTGCAATCAGGGAGAGCAAAACAGTTATGATGATTCTATTTTTCATTCTCAGACTTGGTATTTGACATAAGTTCAAGCAATTCCGCCAGTGTCATATCGAGGACAATGTCCTTGGAAAATCCCAAAGCCTTGCCCGTTCCTTCCACACGCACGGAGAAATCGTCACGCTTTCCTGCCAAAGCCTGCATCAGGATGCCGAAAGAGGTGATGGAATTGAGCTTGGCGTGTGCCGTGAGGGGATAAATCACCTTGGAATGGCCTTTCAAGACGAAGGAGTCCAGCTGGAAGCGCCCAAACTCCTCTCCCTTGTACAAAATATTTGCCGTAATGTCCGAAAGAGTGACCGTCACCGTTGGATTGCTGATTCCGACCAGAAATTCGCCGTCCAGCCCCTTGAGCCCGACAGGCGTAATGCTCTCGATTTCGAAGGATGTTATCTCTATCTGGCTGATTTTATCCACGGCAGCCTTCTCAATGGCCCTGCACCCTCCGGCCAGG
>JALFGP010000022.1 GCA_022777205.1 Rikenellaceae bacterium | reverse complement strand
ATTGTGGACCTTATGCGCAGGGCCTGCGAAAACGGAGGCTACGACAATATTTCAATTATCCTTGCGGGGGTTGAGTAATCTATCATATGGACCCGTCCTTTTAGAATATGGAAAACAATATAAGCTACATACCTGAAAACAAGCAAGATAGGAAATGGGGACTGACGGTCTGCTCCATAGGGTTCCAGAAGGTGAATCCGGGGGAGGAATATCCGCCGCAGAAGCACAATCCGGAATATATGTTCAATCCTTCAGTGGGCAGGGTGCTTTCAGAATATCAGCTTCTTTACATAACAGAGGGCAAAGGCAGGCTGGTCACGGAACACGGGGGCAAGTTTGAAATCAAGGCCGGAAATATGTTCCTGATTTTCCCAGGCGAGAAACACAGCTATTTCCCGGACCCGGAGACGGGGTGGAGCGAGTATTGGATAGGCTTCAACGGGAGCAATGTGGACAGCAGGACAAACGAGGGATTCTTTTCACCACTCAAACCCGTGTATTTCATAGGTTACAATGAAAATGTCATAGAACTTTACCGGGAGGCGATACGGACCGCACAACGTCAGGAGACTTATTTTCAGCAGTTGCTCGCAGGAATAGTGAACCATCTGCTGGGGCTTATGTTTATGACTGACCGCAACAACCGTATGCAACCCGACGAGGAAGGCAGAAGGATAGTGAACAGAGCCAGAGCGTTTATGCAGGCGAGCGTGGAGACTGATTTGAGAATGCCTGAAGTGGCAGAACACGTTGGGGTGAACTACACGAGCTTCAGGAACCTTTTCAAGCAATACACCGGTCTCTCCCCTGCCCAGTATTTCATCAATCTGAAAATACACAGGGCCAAGGAAATGCTCCGCAGCACCTCAGCTTCCATCAAGGAAATATCCATCATACTCCAGTTCGAGAACCCGGAATATTTCGCCACGCAATTCAAAAAGAAAACAGGCATCTCCCCCACCGAGTTCCGCAACCGGTAGAAACGCGAGTCCGAATGATCCAGCTCCGCAGGAGCACTCGGACCCGCTCTTTGACAATTATTCTTGGAGGTAACGACCAATAGTAGCCGTGAAGCCCAAAATGTTATTTCCAAAGAGGTTCTAAATCCCAACCTGTCGGGAAACCCATTGCAGACGGATTTACCGACGGATATTTGGCAAAGAGAGACTTGAGTGACTGGCTGAAGCCGTTTCCCGGATGTATGGCATTCTCCATATAGAGGAGACAGCATAACTGCCAATAGATTTTGGTAGGAATCGGGTCAAACTGTGTTATCCAGGCAAGAGGAAGAGTTTTCGGAAGTTGCGGCTTTACTGCGTAACGGCGGTTCCATACACGATTGTGATGGCAGCAGAGATTCCTCAGTACCGCTGTACACTGTACCCAGCTTTCGAAAATGACGTGTGTCGGCAACTGGAATTCATTTGCTATGGCTTTCTTGACGGCCTTCTCCTTTATGTTCTCGTATATCTTTGAGAGTGTTCCGAAAGATATAACCTCAAGAGTTTTCCATACCGGCGGAAAAATAGGCACGGAATACTTGCTGAAATATTCCTTGATGAAGTCCTCCTTCGATCTCTTGACCTCAGTTCCAATCTTCGTAAAGCAGTCAAAGAAAATGTCCTGCTTAGTGAAGTATGATGAATCCATATACCAATGCGACCCATAATTGACAGACGCAATCTGTATCATTTTTGAACGGAGAGCAACCTCAACTGTCTGAATCGCATTGAAAATCAGAGAGCGCAGTTCCTTGTCAAAATAATACATGCTGATAGCATCTTCGATTTTGCTGCCAGGCTTGAAAGTGTGGTTCACGTGATCCGACTCCATTGGCTGGAGATAATCAGCCAAGCGGAAGTAACTGATATTTTTCAATTCTGACTCTGCCTTTGCGACATCGCTTATTATGAGTCCGTTGTTCTGAAGACGTGAAATCTGATCCTGAATGGTCAGCGGTCGATTGGTGTACTGCATAGCATCTATAAAAATAAGTTCCGCCCTGGTACGCTTGAATCAGAGGCGTGGCGGAAATTCTCGTCACAAATATACGACAATTATTTGAAACCGCAAGAATTATAATATGAAAATAATAAGTTGCCTCAGATTTGAATTAGATTTTCGAGGTCAAATTTTCACCCGAAGAAGGAGCATAGCCGTAGCCATGGGACTGATGAGGGAGGAAATATGGACCGAAAAGATTTTCAAAGATGATGCAGGTTATTTTTTGAGGATTACTTAAATCGTGGTATCTTTACCACAAAGTAATCAAATGACTGTTGAAGAGATAAAGGATATGGTACGTAGTGCTCCAGGAATTACTGAGTTCCAGAGGAGAGTTTATCTTGCCCTTTTGGATGTTCCAAAGGGCAGTCTTATTTCATACGGGGAATTGGCTTTAAAGGTTGGTTGCAAGAGCCCTCGCGCTGTGGGCAATGCACTGCATAAGAATCCCTTTGCTCCGCTTGTGCCATGTCATAGGGTGGTGCGGGCAAATGGAGAGATTGGCGGATATGCTTTCGGTGAGCAAGAGAAACTGAGGCTGCTGAGGGAAGAGGCAAGGGATTGTTTCGGAGGGTGTTTGTGACACAGTAAAGTATTTTACTATAATTAATGATGACTATCGTAGTAAGAAGTTCTATACTTATCCCTATCAGGCATTAGAAGAAAGTGTGACTAATAGCCTTTACCATCGTGACTATCAGGAATGGGAACCTGTAGTGATAACCGTAGAACCTGATGGTATTACCATTCAGAATGTGGGCGGTCCCGATAGAAGTATTTCGGCAGCAGATATTTCTCGTTGTGATATTCTTGTTTCACGACGTTATCGCAACCGTCGCTTGGGAGATTATCTTAAAGAACTGGATATGACAGAGGGACGTAGCACTGGTATTCCAACCATACAAAATGTGTTAGAGGATAACGGTTCGCCACGTGCGACAGTTATAACTGATGAAGACCGTACATTCTTCCGCATTACTATTCCTTGTCATAAAGCAGCTGGAAATATCATTGCAGACATTGTTCATAAAGATAGTTCGCTAAAGGCCTCAAAGCGTAGTACACAGAAGAGTGCACTAGAAAGTGCACTGCAAACTGCACCCAAAAGTGCACTCAAAATCATAGAGCAAATAAGTAATAACCCACGAGCAACCATGACAGATATCGCAAATCTAACAGGTTATTCAAGAAGGTGGGTTGCTCAAACTATAAAACGACTTCAAGAACAGAATATTCTTATGAGAATTGGGTTTGACAAGTCAGGCCATTGGGAAATTATCGGTTAAACTAATATTATTTTTACCAATCAGTTAGACTATATTGATTTTTTTGGCCGTCCCGGCTTCCTCTTTTCCGGTTCTTCCGGCTTAGTGTAAACGGTAACCAGAAATGCTCCGCAGCACCTCAGCTTCCATCAAGGAAATATCCATCATACTCCAGTTCGAGAACCCGGAATATTTCGCAACGCAATTCAAAAAGAAAACAGGCATCTCCCCCACCGAATTCCGCAACCGGTAGAAGAAATAGTACCATTACAGAACCTTGACGAGCGTCAGTCCACTTCTCTCTCCAACGACGTACCGGGTCTCGCCATCGGTATTGGCACGACGGAAACGGTCCAGATACAGAGGCCGTCCGAGCTGAATCTGGAGGCACTCGAAACTGTCGTCCAGACGCAGGCTGGAATTAATTGACTCAATTACAACGAAACGGTTCATACCCCGATACTCGACTGTGATTATTCTGTCAGGAAGCCATCCCAGCTTGAGTCGCTTACCCACAGCAAGGGCTGCAGAAACGATGGAATCGCCAGAGAATTCTTCTGATTCAATCTGAGATGAATGCTTCAATCCGGCACAGAATCCTTTCCAGGATGACGCTCCCACATAGCATGATAGGACATTGAGGGTGCGTAGTGAAACGGATTCGGCCCCGCGAGTTGAATATCCCCATATGCGTTCCAAAGTGCTCTCAGAAACGTGCTCCCGGACTTCGGCCTCAATGGCACCAACAAGTGAGATGAAACAATTATGGGTTTCCAAGGGCTTCCCATATTTTTCTTCTACTCTTGAGCAGAGAACTGTGATTTCCGGTATGTTTACTGACACTGACATTGTTTGACAAAGTTAAAAACAATATCTTTGCATTACAATGTCTTTTTCTGTCATTTATGGTAAGTGAAACCCTCCGGGAGATAACGGCCAGCCTGGATAACGGACAATACCGCATTGTTTCCACTCTGAAGGAGGGGCGTCTTTATCTTGCCGAAAAGGCAGGAAAGCGTTTTGTCTTGAAAACGGCGGAAGGAGCCAGAGGCCTGGAACTTCTCAAGCGGGAGTATGAGATTGCCCTTCGCTTGCAGCATCCATTCATTGCATCAGCCATTGGCTGGGAAGAAAGCACACCCATCGGCCCGGCCATCGTCATAGAATACATTCGTGGACGGAACCTGTCAGCTTTTTTGCAGGAAAAGCCGTCTATTCAGGCCCGCCGAAGAATCTTCGCTCAGTTGCTTGAAGCAGTTGGGGCCATGCATCGTCAAAGCATCATCCACAACGACATCAAGCCGGAGAATATCCTCATCACCGAGGCTGATAACGACGTCAAACTCATTGACTTCGGTTTTGCCGATACCGATGCGCACATTTTGGACAGGGGCCTTGGCGGAACGCGGCAATATGCTTCTCCGGAACTTTTGGCGCAACTGAAAACCGATGCCCGCAGCGACATCTATTCCATCGGACGGCTGATACGGGACATCTTTCCGGGCCGATATGGCCGAATTGTACGGAAATGCTGCCAGGGCAATCCTGACAAGCGCTACCGGAACATCGATGCATTGAAGGCTGCCTGGGTGCATAGGCGACGGCCGATATGGATCGCCCTTTTTCTTTTGATTTTTGCTCTGGCGTTCGGAATCACCTACCTTTTCAACATGCGGATCAAATCAAAGCAGGCCGTCCCGGAAATCAACGACAAGACAGACTCTGTCCAGGTTGAATCACCTGTGGAGAAAACGCAGAAGCCAGAGGCACAACCTGCTTCGGCATCTCGAAGAGCTAAACCATCTTCATCAAGTAATTCAAGCACCGTATTGTCAAGGGCTGAAGCAATGCTCCGCCGGGCTTGGGAAGACTCTTTCAATCGGGTGTGTGAAGAAATGGACCAGGCTGGATACCGGGAATTCCTTCCCATACATGTTGATTATGGGACATATGAAATCGATCCCGTTTTTCGCCAGGTAACATTTGGACTTTCAGCTGAAGAATTGCAGGCAATCACATCACTGAATGAAGCATTGAACCTGGACTATTCACAACGTTTGTATGCAAAGTATGGGAAACTGCCATCATTGTACGACAAGTCCATCGGTCTTCCAGAAGACGAACTCAAATATTACCGGAATCTGGCCGCCAGTTTTCAGAAGTTTTCCCCCTTCTCAAAAAAATGACATTAAATGACTACTTGTCTTTCGGAGACAAGCAGTTATTTTTGCAACATGCGAAAAAAATTGCACGGTAGCGCAGAATTATAAGAAAAATAGCTACATTTGTCATCGAAGAGGCAGAAAGCGCCTCAGACATAGACAAATTAGCGTTTGCAATTTGCTCTGACCGAGTAGAAACGTAGGAAATTTTTATTTGGAGAGTCAGGCAAGTCGTAAACGCCCGCAATAGATACCATTCGTGGTATTTAGCGGGCGTGACTTGTTTCTCCAATGGTTTCCTACGACCGCTACCGGACAAGTTCGCGCCCGCTCTTTTTGTGTACACTGAAACCAACAAAAACAACCAGTCATGGGACTCTTAAACAACATTAAAGACGCCTTCAATACGGCCGACTTCACAGTGGCTCCTAACAAGAAGTTGAAAACCATCTCCGCAGATTTCAAAAAAGCTTTTGGTCTTACTCTCGTATTCTACAAAGGTGCTCAAATTGCCGACCCTGCATTAACACTCAACCAGTTGGGCAAAAAAACCACCAAGGAGGTCAATACCACTGCAGGTGGCATCAAGATCAAGGGTAGCACTAAAGTCGGTGAAGCCGAAAAGATTTTCGACAAAGCTTTTGGCGTTAGCGTACAGATTAAGGACAAGTCCGGAAAGAACCTTGTTCCCAATGGAATTACCATTGGCCAGGCGGCCCGTGAAGAATATAAATAGAAGAATATAAATCAGAGAGATTATGACAACGAAATCAGTATCCTGGAAAGATTATCTCATTGACATTGATGAGAACGGTTCAGTAAAGGTCTCCAAGAACGGTGCCCTCTGTGATAATGCCAAAGCAGCCCTTCGCGAGATAGCCGCAGCCGCCGGTTTTGAGATAGATGAAAAATGGAATACTCAACAGATTGGTGCAAAACTGGCCAAATTCCTGGAGGAGGCGGCCCCTGCATCCACCGTAAAGCCGAAGGCCGAGAAGAAAGACGACGAGCCTCAGGTAAAGGCATCCGAGGCCGATATCGCAGGAGCCCGAGTACGTGTATATGGCAAGGCGCAGAACCGCACCGCACTGGGCATCATGCATGCCTATATGGTCATGTATCCTCAAGCCAAACTGGAAGATATTCGTAAGGCTTTCCCTGATCAGTTGAATCCTGATTCCGGCGTTAGGCAGAACTTCGTTTATGCCGAAGACAAGGGCACTACGGCAGACTGGAACGGTTTCTTCAAGAACGAAGACGAACTCCTCACGATGGGTGACGGCAAGAAGGTATCCGTAGTTTCTATGTGGACCAAACCCAGTTTCGAGCGCCTGGTTGCTTGGGCTAAGCAATACGGAATTGTTGTAGCTGATTTCGAGAAGGCAGCCGGCGGTGGTCAGAAGGGCAGTTTCCGTCTGGAGTACCTCAACGGTTACATTCCTCCGAAGCAAAGCAACATTAACATTAATCTGAAGCAAAAGAAAGGTATTCCGTGGTGGATATGGGTACTTATCGCTGCCCTTATCGTGCTCCTGTGCTTCCTTCTCTTCGGTAAGAAGAAAGCTGAACCTCAGATTGTTGAGGTTGAGAAGGTCGTTGTTGTCCACGATACCCTCTATGTCAAGCAGATTGCGGAGATTGAGGCCCAGTACAATGCGGTCACATTCGTTGTCGGAAAGGCCGATCTCAGTGAAGAAGCCAAGTTCGTCCTGCACGACCTTGCCAAAGTGATGAAAGACAATCCTGAAATCCGTATCCGCCTTGAGGGCCACACTTCAGCTGAAGGAGACGCCGCATTCAACCTGCGCCTCTCAGAAGCACGCGCAAAGGCTGCAGTTGATTTCATTGTTAATCACGAAGGTATCGCTGCAGAACGCCTTGAGGCAGTGGGGAAAGGTTTTACCGAGCTTAAGAACCCGGATGACCCAACAGCCCCTGAAAACAGAAGAACAGAATTCATAGTCCTGAATTGATTTTATGACCCTTCTCAATTTGGCTCACACAGATGTGAAGCAGTTTCTTGACACGAACAAGGATTTGTTGTTCAATGAGCGGGACCTTCAGATGCATTTGGCAACTTTCCTTCGAATGACCGGTCACTACGATGATGTCGATGTGGAGTACTATGTACCGTTGTCTGAACTGAAGGGATACATCTGGAATAACGAACTTCGGATGGATGTCTTGGTGCGAAAGGGAAAAGAATTCCTGCCTATAGAGCTTAAATACAAGACCAGGACCGTACGCAAAAAACTCCTCCGTTTTGGGGAACCGGTTGCAGAAGAGGTCGAAGTGATGAAGAATCAGGGAGCGCATGACCTTGGCAAGTATGACTTCTGGAAGGATGTCCGTCGGATTGAAATTGTCAGGAATCGGTTCGGCAGTATCAAGAATGGTCTTGCGGTGTTTGTGACCAACGATCCTATGTATCTGCAGCACGGCCGTGACAAATCCAATCATATCAAGTTTAGCATGAATGAAGGCAGCCATGGAAAGGAAAAGCATTGGTTTGATAAAGATAGTTCATGCTGTAAGACGCATCCTGATTTTGAAGTTGAGAAAGAGTATGCAATTCACTGGGATTCCCGCGAAATAGAAGGTATCCAGTGTCATTACACTATTGTCGTTATTTAACAAGTCTTTTAACCTTTTTATATATTAATAATTTAATTATCAGAGTATTATGGCAGAACTTAAAATTAATGGCCGTACCACTGTACGCAAACTCAAAGCTGACTTCAAGGCGGCTTTCGGCAGTTCACTTCGTATATATATGAGCACTTCTTGCAAAGGTAAGATGGCTGATGATGCTGCAACCCTCGCTTCAATCCGCGCAGAAGGTGCAAAAGGTGGCGAACTTTCAGTGAAAGGCAACAAGACAGTAGGTAAGTTCGAGGAAGAATTTTCTGCAAACTGGGGCATCGGTGTCCAGGTGGCCAATGCCAGCGACACCAAACTCGCTGATAATGGCGTGACTCTCGTGGCTGCAGGTAAATAAAAGCCAAATAATCAACAACTTAAGTAATAACTAACTAATTGAAAACTACAATGGCACAAGAAAAATTTGCACGTTCTGGAGAGTATGTCATAAACAAAAAAGATGATGGTTCGATTGAGGTTTTCCGGGTTTATGACAACGTAAAGGGAGCTCTTCGTGAAATATCAGAGTCAATCGGATTCGAGTATGACAACGCGTGGACCACACGCCAGTTTGGCAGCAAACTGATTGATGAGATCAATAAGTAAGCATTGAATCAATTGAGTTGGGGTGACTAATCAGCCCTAAGACTTTTTAGTCACCCTCTTAGTAATCCTCATAAAATAAACTGCATCATCTGTGAGATTGAAGGTCTTCGGGTGTGGATGCTGCATTATCATAAGAACTCCTAATGGCGGAAATATCTAAAACAGATTCAATCAAACAGAAACTCTACCGGGTTTTCGATGATAACCTGCACACTAAGCAATGGCATAATTACGTAGATTATGCCATCATAGGCCTTATTCTTCTAAGCACAGCTGAGATTTTCATCTCGACTTTCCATATCTCTTCTACGGCTGAGAAGTGGATGACAGGTATCGACTGGTTTACCCAAATCTTCTTCACCATTGAAGTATCCCTGCGTATCTGGACGGCCGATGAGATTGACCCCAAGTACAAAGGATTCTGGGGACGTGTAAAATATTGCTTCTCGTTCTACGGTCTCATTGACTTTCTGGCAACTTATCCTTTCTGGTTCAGTTTCATTGTTCCTCTGCCTACAACTGCACTAAAGTCCCTCAGAATCATGCGACTGTTCCGTGTGGCGAGGATGTTCCGCATCTTCCGCTACATGAAGGCATTTCGTTTTTTAGGGACGGCAGTAAGGAGCAAGAAGACCGAAATGCTTGTCTCCTTACAATTCCTTCTAATCACCACCATTGTACTTTCTTTGCTCCTCTACATAGTTGAGCATGATGCAAATCCCGAGATGATTAGTGACGGCTGGAAAGCATTTGTCTGGGCCTTTGCAAAGTATATCGGAGACCCCGGCAAGATTGCAGACATGCCAATTGTCACTACGGCTGGAAACATTATTGCATTTATTGTCGGAATCCTGGGCATAGCGATTTTTGCTGTTCCCATTGGCCTCATCGGTTCAGGGTTCACGGAAGCGATTGAAGAGCAGCAGAAAGAGGAAGATATTAAGAATAACGTGGACAAACTTCACCGCGCTTTCGAAAGGAAACAAGATCCTCCAACACTATTCCAGGTGGTCCCTATGTTCCTTTCCGTGGTCGATATCCAGGCGCAGATGGGTATGACGCAGGATGCGATTTTTGAAGCGGTAAATGCCTCTAGAGATTTCCGCATATTCAATATGGCAGCAACCATTCCTGCAGACCAGAATCCTATGGACAAATTGGCCGTGGAGCATTTCGTGGTTAACAGACCCTACGGCTGTTTTATTGATCGAGCTTCACGTGTGACAATCGTATCTCCGGCCTCAATGAGTGACCATATGGTGGGTAACTTCTCGTATTATCTGGCGAAAATCGGAGGATTCAACTTCGTAAGCCGCGAATTGGGAGAAGTAAGACCATACAAATCTTTCTATTTGGCTTCGTCATTTGACGAGCCCGGTCAGCCGGAGTTTATGGCTGATATCAATGAACTGACATCCCGTGAAGGGGCATGGTGCGTCACAATCCTTGGCGCCAGCGGTGGCAACGAACCGGAATATCCGGAGGTTGTGCATATCGGATACGGCGGAGGACGCGGAGATAGTGCCTTGGATGCTCCAAATCTCTTCATCCACGATATTGAAAAAGCCGATGCCATCTTTTCCGGCATCGAGAGTTCTTTGCAAAACGACTTTGGATGGAAGGCCGAGCGAGGGATGCGCCACAAGTCGGATAACGCCAAGATTTATCTCCGTCACCTTCCCTCTGTGGATACGATGAACGCTTTTATCCTCCGCATCGCATGGAGCGCCATGTCCCGTGATGCCAGGCGAATCAAGATGGCACAGGCAATTGCTGATGTTCTCCACAAAGAATTGGAGCCAGAGCGGCAACTTGACATTTCTGAACTGAAAGTCAAAAACATAGGTTATTCAGATTATCAAGTATGAAGATTCCAGGATTAACTTTTTCCCTGAAGAGGGCCATTGGTTTGAGCGCCCTCAAGCAGAAGGTGGCCCGCAAAACCGGGCTGCCGCTGACAAAGCAGGGACTTGAGAGAAAAATTGGTGGTATAATTATTAAAGCCATAACCGGCAAAAAGAAAAAATAACTATGAGCAAAGAGTACTACAAGAAGAAGATCATTGATCTTCGTGCAAAACTCCAGAAGGAGAAAGACGCAAAGAAGAATGATAACGAGCGGTATGCCAATTATATCAAAAGTGCCACTGCGACCGACCGAAAAGCATACTACCGTAAGGAAAAGGTGTCCCACGCTGCTTCTCACGACCGTCAGATCGAATACATCAAACGAGAAATCGAACACGCAAAAGAGTCACTAAAGAGGGAGAAGTAACCAATGGGACTCATAGATAAAGCCAAATTTGGCGCCGTCGTGAGTAGCGTCAAAAGGGGAGTTACAACTCTTGTGCAGAGCAAGGGGAAGGAAGCCGATACTAATCAGGAGGTCTTGGAAGGAGAATTGACTCCAGAACAGGTCGAGAAAGGCAGCAAAATGCTCCAGATAATGGATTGGGCTTTTGATAAGGCTAATGGCAACATTCCTGGTTTTGGAACCAGTTACGAAATGGCTCAAAAGTACCTGGAAAAGTATGGGAACGTTTCTGATGCCATCAATCACCTTGTAAAATGGCAGATAACCTCTGCATCTACAGCAGGTTTTGTAACCAGTTTAGGAGGACTTGCCACTATGCCGATCACATTGCCAGCCAACATAGCTGGTGTAATGGCCATACAGATGAGAATGATTGGTGCAATCGCAGAACTCGGCGGATGGCATGAAAATACCGTAGAGAAGAAGACTGGAATGTATTTGTGCCTTCTCGGCTCTCAGGCAGGAAGTGCATTATCAAAATTTTCCGGACAGTTTGCAATTAAGTTCGCAACTGCGTCTCTCAAAAAGTTACCTGGAACGGTGCTCACAAAGATTAATCAGGCTGTGGGTTTCCGCCTTGTAACCAAGTTCGGAGAGAAAGGCTTGGTGAACATTAATAAGGCAATTCCTATACTCGGAGGTTTAGTGGGTGGCACTGTCGAAGCTTTCTCAACATATGGTATAGCACAAGCAGCAAAAGCCATGTTTCTCAATGATATTATAGACTTTGAGAAGCAGGAACAGATGGAGATTGCTAAAATACGTCTTGGCATCAACCTCGCATTAGTTGACAATCATTACCTCGACGAAGAAAAGGATACTCTTAAGATTCTGTTGGGTGCAGTAAACATTTCAGAATCTGCCAAAGACAAACTCATACTTGAGATTGAGAATCCAAAGCGTCAAAAAATAGATTTGAAGCCTTTTAAAGACGATGCGATGAATACGGCGAGTCTTCTCGAAGGGCTTATGAGGATTGCAAAATCTGACGGCGAAATGACTCTTTCTGAACAGCTTTACCTGCACTCCATCGCAAAAGAAATAGGCGCCGAGGACATGATAGCTATGCTTCAGTGACAACGGACCACCCATACTACGACTCCCTAAAACGTTGCTACCTGGTGGCGACATTCTCCTTGAAGAGACACCATATGATAAAGAAGATTCTATTACTCGCAGTTCCGATCATTGTTCTCTCCTGCGGCCAGAGCGCAGAGAAGATGACTATGTCTAAATATGAGGCTAAGGTTTACAAGGAAACGCTTGACAGTGTGAAGTCTCTTGAGGGCCGGTTGGTCAGTATGTCAAACGCATCCCTGGAAGAAATCGATGCATACTTGAATGACGTTGCAAGTTTGAAATATCGCAACGACACTACCGGAATGGATGCTTCCGCAAAAGAGTCCTGCATGAAGCTGAAGCAGCGCGTTAACATTCTTAAACTGGATGCCGTGGCCACATCTGAACAACGCCTTCAGACAATTATCAATCCGGTTGAAGTTAATGATGACTGCCTGTTGGAGAAGACTACGGCGTACCCCGTGTATCTCGAGAAGGGTGATATTCTTTATTACAATATAGGACTCCAGAAACAAGGCGTAATCAAATTATACAATGCCGACGCACGTCAGCTTCTCAAGACGTACGCTCATAAAACAAAAGTGAGGGATTCTCTCGTGGTGGCCAATACAGGTATCTACCTGGTTGAAATTGCACCCGGAGGAACCCAGTATGCCTCAGTCGATATCACTTTCAAGATGGCTGACCATTTTCATCCCATCAAAGAGGTCAACAGTGAGGAGATTGGAGCAAAGGCGGGAGATTTCCGTGTTGTATCCAATAAGGGCGTTGTTTTGCGTGCAGCTTTTGATCAGCCTCGCAAGTTCACCCTGTCCAGTCAGTTGAAATCTACCTTTACTACTGCAGCCAAATCGAAAGTCCTCGTACCTGTGCAGATTCCGGCCGGAGCAACAGAAATACTTTATAATTTGCGTATCTCCACCAGCGAACGGGATAAAAGTTCCGATGGCAAATTCCCTGACAAGATGAATCTCTCTTATAAGAGAATTCGTTTCCTTGGTCTCCCTCTTTATGAATCATCCAGCGGGAGCGGTCTGTTCAGCATGCTGCTGGACGACAACAGGCCTTTAAGGGAAGAGGATGCCTATTGCAACATGTATGTATTCCGGAATCAATGGGCCGCGAAACAGTTCCAGGACGGCAGCAAGATGGCGTCACAGTTGCAGTACGACGTAGAATACTCTACGATGGGGACACAGTCTTGCAACGGTCGCATTCCCACCAAAGGGGCTAAGACTATCTACCTCGCTTTTGAGAATGAACGTGTCCGATATTCCAACTATATTTGGGTCGAGGTCTTGACAGCGACACCTACCACAGAATATCATACTACCAAATTCACGGTGGATTAAAGGAAATATCCATCATACTCCAGTTCGAAAACCCGGAATATTTCGCAACGCAATTCAAAAAGAAAACCGGCATCTCCCCCACCGAATTCCGCAACCGGTAGATGAATAGTACCCCGGTCTCCTTTCTTATTTTGTGACTTCCAGATTTTCTCCGGGTCAAGAGCGCTTGCAATCGGGATGAGTTCACCGGAAAGAGCCTTTGGCATAGTCAAACTGGAGTCACATTATATCCCTCAACGAAATACCCCTGAATTTCACATCCCATTTCTTGTGATGTCCGAGAATGCCTACAGCCTTTTCCTTAAGGATATTCAGATTTATCTTGTCTGGATTTCTCTTTACTTCTCCTATCACAAGTTTTCTCTCCGTTTCATTCACAGCCACCAGATCAATTTCATCAGTCTCATCCTTTCCCCAATAATAAGTAACAATATTATACTCTCCTGATTCAACATACATTTGCCTTACGTACTTCTCAAGTATGAAACCGGAATATGTATCGTAGTCCGCAAAGACCTTGTCCTGCACATACTGCATATTCTGGATTTCAATAGCACTCCTGTACTTGTAAATGAAGCGGAACCAGAAATTGAGAAAATTATCGGAGATGGAATACCTCACATTTCTGCTGTTTTGACCGGATAGATAAGGTCTGCGTTTCTGCACAATGTCATAGTCCTTTTCCAGATTGTCAAGGAAGCCTCCCGGCTCAATACCTGTATAACTCTTTATCTCACTACGGCTTGTATTACCGGCGGCAAGAGCCGAAAGTATGGAAAAATAATTACCGTATTCCTTGCCGAATTCATCTGTAAGCATTTCCTTTGCTTCATCTATAAAATATGAACCGAGGCTGAGTACCGATTTGATCATTTCATCCTTTGTGTATGCTCCGCTTATCATAAGTTGCTCGACATACTTGGCCACGCCTCCCGTAATCATATAAAGGCAAAGAAGATCTTCATTTGTAAAATCAGGATTGAAATCTGCCAATATCTCTTTTAGAGTGGATATGCTGAAAGGCCTTATCTTGAACCTTGCAGTAGCTCTCCCATAAAGCGGTTCATCCTTGTCATCGAATATCTTCCGCATTTTGGAGTATATTGAACCACAAATGACGAGGTTTATCCTTCCTTCATCCTTGTTGCTATCCCATACGTCCTGTATCTCGGAAAAAAGTGCTTCATTTGCATATTTCAGATTCTGAAATTCATCAAACACGAGAGTGAAGTTCATTCTTTTGGAAATGGACATAACAGCGCCGAAGAGCCTTGAAAATGAAGTAAACTCACCTATATCTTCGTGCAACTCTTCACGTATGATTTCCGAAAGTTCCCTGCATAACAAGCTCTCACTTTTCTTTCCCACAAAAAAGTATATAAAAGGTATCCTCCGGAATGCCTTCTTGATCAGGGTGGTCTTTCCTATACGTCTTCTGCCGGTAATGATGGTCATCTGCGAATGGTCGGCAGACCTTGTCTCAATTTGCATCAATGCAGACTTTTCAGCATCTCTGTCGTAAAATCTCATAGTAATTCCCTATTAATGAAACGCGCATTACTGTAACCACCGTTACAATAATGCGCAAACTTAGCAATATTTATCGTTATTTACAAATACTGAGTCCGCTTGAAAAAGTCAACGTCCCTCATCACGCATTGACCTCCTGCCGAGGGTAGATGACTACCGGACAGATATGTGACGGGAATCCTGCCAGGAGTATTTCATCGGAGTTATGTGGGTGAGGAGGGTGAGGATGCGGTCCAGGGACTCATTGCCGAAAGTGGCATAGCAGCGGCAATCCTCGAAACCTTCTCCCAGTTGTATTTCCACGGAATACAATTCTTCCAGTCTCTCGAGAATATCCGAAAGCCTGTCATTTTCGAACACCAGCCTGCCGTCTATCCAGGCACAGCTTCCGGAAGATTCGGAAGACGACACCACAGCCGACTGGAGACTCTTGTCATAAACCGCTGTCTGATTGGGATGCAAAGTATAGTTCCATCCATCGGTCTCCAGAGCCACCACGCCTTCCACAAGAGTTACATACTCCCTGGATGAAGATTCATAGCTCCGGACATTGAAGCTGGTCCCGGTGGCCGCAACCTTGAGATTCCCAGCTTTCACCACGAAAGGATGTTCCTTGTCTGAATGTACCTTGAAGAAAGCCTCTCCGGTCACCTCCACATTCCTCACCGCAGCAGTCGCGATATCGGAAGCATATCTGATGGTACTGCCGGTATTGAGCCATACCTGCGAACCGTCCGGAAGGGTGAAATTGGACTTGGTGCCATAGGGAGTGGAGACCTCTGCAATGGTGACTCCATCCTTGAAGGAATATTTGTCATAAAGCAGATATGTGGTTGTGAAAGCCAACAGCAGAAAGACTGCAACTGAAGCAAAACGAAGCGGCTTGCGCCAGCGATTCCCGCCAGTGAGGTCCATAGTCCTGCCCTCGCTCATTGAGGGTGCCGGAGAATTTCCGGGAACAGGAAACGAAGTCTTACGGGACATTCGGACATAGCCTTCATAAGGGGAATCATTGTGGTTCTTCCGTCCGGAGATGTCCCAGATGTTCTTCATCTGCATAAAATGCTCCCTGTTCTGCTCGGAGTCACCAATCCATTCCATAAGCCTGCTCTCATCCTCCGGGGTGGATTCACAAGACAAACACCGGCATATCAGTATGTCAATATCCTGTTCAATTTTCATAATGCTGCATAATATAATTTTTCAAAAAATTCAAAGCTTTGCTGATTCTCACCTCCACAGTGCGTACGGAAACATTCAGAAGAGAGGCTATTTCCCTGTATTTCAGATTTTCGAACCTGTTCAGACAAAAAGCCTCCCTGGCCTTCTCATCCATAAGGGCAAGTCCCCTGGCCAGAAGCCCCTCACAATCCGAGAGAAAGATATAATGCTCCGAATCCCATATTGAAGCCTTGGCGGACTGGCAGATATAGGTGGAATAAGAATCCTTGATCTTGCGGTGTCTAATCAAATCGTAACAATCATTCCGTACTGCACGCAGAAGGTACTGCCTGACCGACTTGTCTATGTAAACCGTTCCTCTTTCGTCCCATAGCTTGAGAAAAACGGTCTGGACTATATCCTCGCTTTCCTCGCGGCTGCGGATGAAGGAATAACAATAGAGCAGCAGGTCATTGTAGTACCTTGCAAACAACAGGGAAAAGGCGGAAGAATCGTCCCGCCTTATCCTGCGCATCAGTTCCAGATCTATGGAATTGTCACTCATATC
>JALFGP010000019.1 GCA_022777205.1 Rikenellaceae bacterium | reverse complement strand
TTCAAGTACTAGCCTCTGTCCTGGCATTCCGGGTAATTTCGCGAACGTCTACAGGGTAACCCTGGAGACGCTTACGTAATTTCGTAATTTGGCGGGACGCGGCCACGCCTCGTCTCTGGGGGCGTTGATTTTCAATGTGTTATAAAACGGAGCGTGGAAACGTGGCCAAAAAATGCCTGCGTTTCCACGCTCTTGTTAAAAGGGTATCTGATTATCAATTAGTTACAAAACGCCCCGTGGCCGCGTCCCGACGTTGGGCTTTGATTTACGCGTTTTGGCAGTGGCTTGGACGCGCCCCGGCGGGGGTGGGACCTCTGGAGGTTCGCTTCGCTCATCCCGTCAGGCTGTCGCCTGACACCCATTCACAAGGCGAGGGTACTGAAAAAGAGAGCTGTTTGACAGCTATCTGAGATTTCAATAATCGGCGACACTATGGGATTTTCATAATGCCGCCGATTTATTCGATTGTCATGGAGTTGTTTAGGATAAAAACAGGCAATTTTCTCCCTACTTGCCCATTATTCTCATTATTCTTTTGAGATTTACCACAAAGATTATCAAGGCACCCTGTAGTTCCAATGCCGAGATCCCGTAGGATTCGGCTCTGTCATATCCGTGTACGTTCTTGAGCTCAGCGTTCTTCGCTTCTATTTTATACCGTTCTCTTGAAAGGACTCGGAATGTCTCCGTCTTTTGGAACTCCATCTGATTCTGATGTTCTTTTGAAAGAACTCTTATTTCTAGCAAGCAGCTTTTTCTTCCATTGAAGCATTCTTCTTTCATCGCACATATTTCGCATGTCTGAGGCTTCCAATGATAACGCACACTATTACTCTTGTTAGGTTTTCTCTTATCGTGGCGAATAGATTTGTGGTGAGCTATGATGCCCGCCGGGCAGACATATCTGTCAGCGTCTTTGTTATATGTGAACCTATTCCTGAAGCTAGTTTTGTTTTCAATATGTCCCTGTGTTATCATTCCATTTAACTTTGCAACGATCTGTATGCCTTTTTCTGCACCCAGGGCAAGATTATCTTTACCAGAGTATGCAGCATCGCCAACAACCGTATCCACCTCAATGCCATTTGACTCCGTCTTATGCACAAGTTCCGGAAGCAGACCACCATCTGACTTCTCTCCAGTTGTTATTGTCGCTGCCGTTATGATGCGCTCTGGCGACATGGCTAGGTGCGTTTTGTATCCGAAGAATGATGTCTCTGCTGACTTGTGTCCCACCCTTGCTTCTCTGTCAAAAGATGTGGTTTGATGATGTCTGATGTCTTCCACACCTTCTTCCAGATAATTTATGGATTCTACAAATGCAGGATTGCTTGCAATATCAGGGCGTTCCTTGATAACTTTCAGAAGAGCCTCACAGTTCTCAAGTTCGTGTACGAGACTGTCATCGTTGTTTGCATCTGGCAGAATAAGATCACCAATACCACCAGGCCACTTCATAAGTCTATCTCTCAAATCATGGTTCCTTATTTTGAGAACATCAATCGGAGATATCGGATTTGCCCTAGAGATTGTATGTGTAGCATCAACGATTATAGTCTTTGTTTTGATGATTCCTCTTTCTACCGCGACTCCAACCGTCTTGCCAATAAGCATGTCAAGAAGGTTGACATCCTTTAAACGTTGACGCCTGAACTTTGTTAACAGACTAGGATCCACCACATCATCTTCCGGCATCAGGCCAAGGAAGCGTTTATATGACAAGTCATAACGAGAGTGCTCCACTACATCTACATCTGATAGGTTTTCAATAGCCTTTATCATTAGATATTTAAAAAGCATTATCGGATCAGCAGCCTTGCGACCATTATCCATACAATACTTTTCCTTCAGTTCATCATATATAAATGAAAAGTCAATTAACTCGTCAATCAGGCGATATTTATTGTCTTTGGGGATAAGCATGTCGTAAAGGACGGCGTGCTCACTGAACTTAATTTGGCCCTGTATATCAAGCATAATAATCTGTATCTCAATTACTTAAAGATACAAATAATCCCGCAAAATAGCAAATAATATTCACTGTTTTTGCGGGATATTTATGTTACCATGGGGGGACTTTTTCAGTGCCCTCCACAAGGTCATGGGCGACCATGCCTCCAGAGG
>JALFGP010000138.1 GCA_022777205.1 Rikenellaceae bacterium | reverse complement strand
TTTGTGGATTTTGAAGAAAATATAAAAAATAGATACAATGAAAAGAACATTCCAACCATCTGAGCGCAAGCGCCGCAACAAGCACGGCTTCCGCGAGCGTATGTCCACTCCGAACGGACGCAGGGTGCTTGCATCCCGTCGTCGCCACGGACGCAAGAAACTGACAGTCTCATCTGAAGACAGATACTAGTATTTGAGACAAAGGGATACGCGATGTCCGGGCTATTGAACCTGGGCATCTTTTTTTATTTGCAACATCATAGCCTATGTACAAAGTTGACGAATATTTCGGAAAATACAGCGATGAAGGTAAAGCGCTGATAGACAGGGCAATGAGCATCGCTGAAGAAAAGTTGAAGGACCGCTTGCGGGAGAATGGGCACCCGTTTTTCGAGCACCCCCTCAATGTCGCAAAGATAGTATGCGACGAAATAGGACTTCAGGCAGAATGTGTGGCTGCGGTATTTCTGCACGAGGCAGGGCGCTTCGATGAAATGAAACAGCACTTGAGCGGCTTTCCTCGGGATGTTGCAGCAATGGTCGAAGGGCTGGACAAGATTGCAGCCGTCAAGCCTAAGGACACCAGGCTCGAAGCCGAAAACTACAAGAAGCTCATAGTTTCCTACTCCCGGGACCCGAGGGTGACGGTCATCAAACTGGCTGACCGGCTGGAAATTATGCGCAACCTCGGAATGTTCCCGAAGGCATCCCGCGAAAGGAAGAACCTCGAGACCCTTTTCCTCTATATACCGCTCGCCCACCAGCTCGGTCTCTACAATATGAAGAGCGAGATGGAGGACATTTATTTCCGCTATGCGGACCCGGAGCAGTACAGGGCCATCACCAACAAGCTCAAGGCCACAGAAAAGGACCGTCAGAAACTGATGATTCAGTTCATTGAGCCACTCAAGCAGAAGCTTTCGGACGAGGGTATCAAGTACAAGCTGAAAGTCAGGACCAAGACAGCCTGGTCCATCTACAACAAGATGCGCAAGCAGAAGGTGCCTTTCGAAGGAGTCTATGATGTTTTTGCCATCAGATTCATAATTGACTGCCCGCCAGACCCGGACACCGAAAAGGCTCTCTGCTGGAAGGTCTTCGGCTATGTGACTGAAGAATACGAGCAGGACACCAACAGGCTCAGGGACTGGCTCACCCTTCCGAAGCCAAACGGCTATGAGTCCCTGCACATTACTGTAAGGAACAGGGACGGGGCCTATATCGAGGTGCAGATCAGGACCAAGAGGATGGATGAGACTGCCGAAAGCGGCCTGGCTTCGCACTGGTCCTACAAGGGCATCAGCCACGAAGCCACTCTGGACACCTGGCTGAAATCAGTGAGAAATATTCTGGAACATCCGGCCGAGACATCCTCCGGCTATGAAGACGACCTGCCCACCCCTCCGGAAAACGAGATTTTCGTATTCACCCCGAGCGGAGAGTTACGCAAGTTGGCTGCGGGAGCTACAGTGCTGGACTTCGCCTTCGACATACATTCCAATCTGGGCATAAAGTGCACGGGCGGAAAAGTGAACGGCAAGGCAGTGTCCATCAGGGAGAAACTCAACACCGGAGACATTGTGGAGATACTCTCCAGCAAGAACCAGAAGCCATCGGCAGACTGGCTCAACATAGTGGTGAGTTCCAAGGCCAAGTCCAAAATCAAGCAGAAACTTGCGGAAGTGGAGTTTGCCAAAGCTGATGAGGGCAAGGAACTCCTGAACCGGAAGATGAAGAACTGGAAGATTGACCTGTCCGACGATATGCTGGCCTCGCTGATGAAAAAGTACCAGCACAAGACGCTGAGGTCTTTCTATGCGGCTATCGGAGAGGGGGAAATCGATCTTTTCGAACTCAGGGATCGTATTCAGGAAGATGAAACTGCCGCAAAGGCTCCTGAGGAGGTGAAGGTGAAGACCTCGCTTGGGGAGAGGGACAAGGGAGACGACATTCTGGTGCTCAACGCGAGGAACGTGAGGGGAATGGACTACAAGATGGCCAAGTGCTGCAACCCTGTGTTCGGGGACGATGTTTTCGGTTTCGTGAGCAGGCTGGACGGCATCAAAATCCACAGAATGTCCTGTCCCAACGCAGCCAGACTGATGGAACAGTATCCCTACCGCATACAGAAGGTGCGCTGGAGCGACAACCCTTCGACTTCCAATTTTCAGGTGACCCTGCGCATTGCCGCTGCACACGAACCATCTGTCATCAATGAAATTATGGATGTGGTGGGCAGTTTCCGTTCAGCTATGAGAGGCTTCAATGTGGTGGACAATCCCCGCACCGGGGGCTATGACATCACTTTGAAACTGGCGGTTCCGGGCAATCTGGAACTGGACAAGGTGCTGTCCCAGATCAGGGCTTTGAGAAATGTGGAAAAAGCCAACCGGAGTTGAATCACTAAGTTTGTATACAACAACTGCTTGATTATAAATGTAATATGGAAAACTATATTGAAAACAAGGCGGCACAGGCCGAGTCGCTGTTCAAATCTGGCTACAACTGCGCACAGAGCGTTGCGCTTGCATTTTCGGACTATGTTGCGGAAAAGACCGGGCTCGATGAAGATTCCGTCCGGTCCATTCTGACCAACAGTTGCGCAGGATTCGGAGGTGGCTTCGGCAGAATGAGAGAAATTTGCGGATGCGTCAGCGGAATGACAGCCATTGCCGGGTTCATCTGTCCTGCAGCCCAGGCAAACGATGCTTCCGGAAAGGCAAAGAAAGCGGAGAACTATGCTCTGGTGCAGAAACTTGCAGGCAAGTTCAAATTAGAGAACGGCTCCATAGTGTGCAGAGAATTGCTTGCCGGCACCTGCCCGGTAAGTGCAGAACCCCAGCCTTCGGACAGGACTGCGGAGTATTACAGAAAACGTCCTTGTTCTGCTCTTGCAGCAGCGGCGGCTTCTTATCTGGCAGAAGAAATATGCGGGAGAGAAGGCTAAGATTACTAAAAATCATCGGTGGAAAATAGGCTTTGTCCATTTTAATTAGTAAGTTTGCATTGCTTTTGGAAAAGCATAGACTAGCCACTGACGTAAACATAAACTATGGACTACAGTATCAAATGCAAATCTCATCCCTGGCACGGCATCAATCCCGGCACACCGGATGAAGTGAGGGCTTTCATTGAAATTGTCCCGACCGACACGGTCAAATACGAGGTTGACAAGGAAAGCGGATATCTATCCGTTGACAGGCCACAGAAATTCTCCAACATCGTTCCTTCACTTTACGGGTTCATTCCCCGCACCTGGTGCAATGTGAAGATGGCTGAACTCACCAACAAGGCGCTGGCACGTTTGGATGTGGAAGGAGACGGCGACCCTCTCGATATATGCGTGCTCACCGAGAAAGATGTCACCCACGGAGACATTCTGGTACGGGCAAAACCGATTGGAGGGCTCAGGCTTCTGGACAATAACCAGGCCGACGACAAAATCATCGCAGTCTTGAAGAATGATGCAATCTACAGCAAATACGATGACATCGAAGATCTTCCGGTCCAGATTGTCCGCAGGCTCATCCACTATTTCACGACCTATAAGGACATCCCCGGAGAGACCAATCAGCGAATGAAGTTCGTCTGCACTTACGGGGCAGAAGTTGCTAAGGAAGTCATCCGCCGCTCGATGGAGGACTATGACGATTTCTACGGCAAAGGCCTGACCAAGTGATCATTGGGAAATTTCAGAATAACGCCCGGCTGGCAGCCGGGCGTTTACTTATTTATTCAACTTTCGGAAGTCTGGAAAGAGAGTCAGCGATTTGCTCATCGGTAGGGATGATGTCGGTCATAGTGCCGTCATTGAATGACTCGTAGGCCTTGAGGTCGAAATATCCGGTTCCGGTGAGTCCGAACAGAATGGTCTTCTCTTCCCCGGTCTCCTTGCACTTGAGAGCCTCGTCAATCGCCGCCCGAATCGCGTGGCTGCTTTCCGGAGCCGGAAGTGTACCCTCAACCCTTGCGAACATTTCAGCTGCTGCAAAGACGGAAGTCTGCTCCACAGCCCTTGCCTCAATGTAGCCGTCGTGATAGAGCTGGGACAGAATACTGCTCATACCGTGGTAACGCAAACCGCCGGCGTGGCTTGGAGAAGGCATGAAATGGCTGCCGAGGGTGTACATCTTTGCCAAAGGGCAAATCATTCCGGTGTCACAGAAATCGTAGGCATACTTGCCTCTGGTGAAACTTGGACAAGATGCAGGTTCCACAGCAATAATCTGATAATCAGCCTCTCCGCGAAGTTTCTGGCCCACAAAAGGGCTTATGAGTCCTCCCAGGTTGGAACCGCCGCCAGCACAGCCTATGATGATATCCGGCTCAACCCCTATCTTATCTAGCGCAGCCTTGGCCTCCAGACCGATAACCGTCTGATGCAGAAGCACCTGGTTCAGCACTGAGCCGAGCACGTAGCGATAGCCCGGTTGGGTAACTGCAGCCTCCACGGCCTCTGATATTGCGCAACCGAGACTGCCTGTGGTGCCCGGGAATTCCTCAAGGATTTTGCGACCCACAGCTGTAGTATTGCTCGGAGACGGGGTGACCTTTGCTCCATAGGTACGCATAACCTCGCGTCTGAAAGGCTTCTGTTCATAAGAACATTTCACCATATAGACCTGACAGTCAAGACCGAAATATGAGCAGGCCATACTGAGTGCAGTTCCCCACTGCCCTGCCCCGGTCTCGGTAGTCACACCCTTGAGGCCCTGTTTCTTCGCATAGTAGGCCTGGGCTATGGCCGAGTTGAGCTTGTGGCTGCCGGAGGTGTTGTTGCCCTCAAACTTATAGTAGATTTTGGCAGGGGTTCCAAGTGCCTTCTCCAGGAAGTATGCCCTCACAAGCGGCGCTGGCCTGTACATCTTGTAGAAATCCTGGATCTCCTGAGGGATGTCGAAGAAAGGAGTGTCGTTATCCAGTTCCTGACGGCAGAGTTCCTCGCAAAATACGGGAGTCAGTTCCTCAAGGGTCATAGGCTTGAGCGTACCCGGGTTGAGCAGCGGTGCAGGCTTGTTCTTCATATCCGCACGCACATTGTACCATTGTTTCGGAATCTCATTCTCGCTGAGATAGGTTTTGTAAGGGATTTTCTCTTCCATAGTTTTAAAAGTTTATAAGTTATTGATATTTAACATCTTCTCATATCCGTTATTCTGTAATGATTTTATATCAATTATTCTTCATTCGTTTGCAAAATTGAAAACACAAAACAACTTTTTTAAGAACGTAAACATTTTTGAATAAGATTTTGGAGGAAAGGAATATAGACCCAAAAGATATTCAAAAAGCCCTGTCGCAGCTGCGGCAGGGCTCTATCGTGTATTCAACAACACAGGGGCACCGACCTCCTACGACTCCGTAAGTTGTCCGTTGCGCCACCACCAGTTGCTTCTTCTTGTAATCATATTCGTTTCGTTTTCGGCTGCTAATTTATGCACTAAATTTTAAAATGCAAGCAAAAAATAGGAAAACTTGCATCAAAGACCCCAATCCGATGGGTTGCACTGGGTTTTGTCCAGCTGAGGGACGTTGGTGAAATAGGTGAAGCCGGTGAGTTTTTCAAGTTCGCTGATTGACATCATATCCTTTGACTGTGGCTTGTGTCCCTTTTCCATAGTGTGCCTCAAAATAAATGCTGCTGATTGAATTTCAGATGCCGAACAATTCTTCAACGACTTCCTTGAAGAACCGGACTTGGTCCTGACGAGAGCATAGTAGAATGCTGTAGGATAGTGAGTTCCATTATCCAAGACTTTCGGATTCACTGTGGAACCGTACTTGTCAGTAAATTTGTCGAAATAACAGCCGATTACAGCATACAGAGTGTCGGAGCACATCCACCCGTCAACTTCTGCCTCAAGGTTATTCCAGGCTCCACCACCCGTATTGAAATTACTACCCGCCTGAGGGGCAATGTTTGAATAATAGAATACCTGATGATTAGTTGCTGTTGTCTTGTTCCTGTCAGAGGAGCCAAGCATATGGCCTCTCGTGTATTTATCCCATTTGCCGCGTTGAATGTCACCGGGAATTTCAGGGTCATTCTTGTAGGCATCGTGACGGCCTTTATCCTTATACATCTGATGAAGAGGGGCTGCCACCCATACTGGACAGTGATACTTTGAACTGTAACAAACAGAGAAGTTGCGCGCCACTTTACCGTCAGGTCCTTTTTCTCCTCCTGCGCAATAGTGATGGGCAAAATAGAGGGTCTCGTCAGACTTGCTCACAAGGTATTTGCCGGATTTTTCATAATCCACCGCAGGAAGTTCAAACCACGGATGTATGCAGGTGCTTTCTACTGGATTGTCGCCACCATTGTCGTCCCCGCCAGGTCCAACTTCAGTATTATCATCCTTCCCGGGTTGGGAATCCTTCACACAAGAGCTGAGCAGAATCGCCAGCACAGCGATAATTTCAGCAAACAGACGCAGTCTCCTGTTCATTACAAAAAATTAAATGAAAAACTTAAACAATTTCGTACTATGAAAAAAAATCAGTTTTTTTCATAATCACAGCATTTTGAAATGCAAAGGTACATTATTTTGGGAATATTGTAGAAATTCTGGCTGCCGTGACGAAGATTTCGGTGAGGTTTTCTAACTTTGGGGGGATTTTGAAAATAGCTTGATTATGGAAACATTATACAAACTTTCAGGAGCAGGAAACGATTTTATTGTGCTCGACGGACGCAGCGGTGGAGTTGATGAATACCGCAAAGAAGTGATTATCAAGACTTTGTGCGACAGGAATACAGGGTTCAAGGCGGCTGACGGGCGCATAGGAGCCGACGGTGTGATGATTCTGTCCTCCTCTGATGACGGAGCCTGGGACTTCGTTATGGAATACTTCAATTCTGACGGTTCTTCAGGAATGATGTGTGGGAATGGGGGCCGATGCATAGTGGCCTTTGCGGATTTTTTAGGTATAGTGCCGGCTAACGGTAAGTTCTATGAGTTCCTTGCAGCCGACGGGCCTCATACCGGGGAAATACTTGGCCGGGACGGACACTCCTGCACGGTCAAACTCAAGATGAAGGATGTCTCCGAATACCGCCGATGCACGGATGGATGGTTTTTGGACACGGGTACGAGACATTTCGTAAAATTTGTGGAAGATGTGGAGGCGGTGGATATTGCGACGGAAGGACCGCGCTACAGATGGTCTGAAGAATTTGCTCCAATCGGTGCCAATGTCAATTTCGTGCAAGCTCTCCCAGACGGCTCGTTAAAAGTCCGCACCTTCGAGAAAGGCGTTGAAGATGAGACACTTGCCTGCGGTACGGGGATTACCGCCTCGGCCCTTGCCGCACAGCTCGAAGCCTGGCACAAAGACGCAGATTGTGGCATAGATTCAGGCACTGGCAAAGATGCAGGCACTGGCAATCCGGCACGTACTGACACTACCGCCAAATCCATCCACACAGCCGTCCACGCCCGCATAGATGAACTCGCAGTGGATTTCACTCCTTCCGGCACCATCTTTACCGATGTCTTCCTCACCGGTCCTGCGGCGTTGATATAAAACTTTTTTACAAAAAAAAATACAGCTTGTGCAGCTGTTTTGCGCAAGGTCGGCATAACTTTGCCTCAGAATTAAAAAATACAGGAAGTTATGTTAGGACCACTTATCAGTTTTATAGCCACCAATGCATTGGCAGGAAATGTCACTAAAGACCTTAAGAGGGAAGGGTTTCTGCTCGGCAAGTCTTTGCCTGAGGGATGTCAGGGAGTTGAACAGGAAAAAGCCGCGAGAAAGGTGGAAGACAGGAAGGACGTTTTGACCGTGGCTCTATGGTGTTTCGTCTTCTTTCTTTTCCTGATTCTCGCGACTCTTCAGGTCGATTAATCATTCGGAAACCGATGCGGCCCCGCTGGTTCTGCGGTGGATAACCTGGGCTGCTGGACCGTGGCGGAGGGATGATGCTCCTGAGGCTTCGCATTTGAGGTTTCCCGTGCAGTTAATTGTCACTTTGCTTGAGCCGGATTGTTCTGTTTCCGTGTTGCCTGTGGTGAGGGTATTGCCTTTGTACGGATTGAGGGATGATGCTCCGGAAGTCTCAATCTCGGTTATGCCTGCGGCGCCGCTCAAATAGGCTTCAGATGCTCCGGAAAGATTGACGGAAAGATCAGGTGTGGACACGTCACTGAAGACTTTTGATGTCCCTGTACATTCAATGTCTATTTCATTGGCAGCCACTATGTTGGCTTCGAATTCGCTGGCTCCGTTGACTTCCAGGTCAAGTTTGTGGACATTGAGAGTGGTTGGGGATTTGAAGGTGGACGAGCCGCCCAGTTCTATGTCCTTGATGACAGGAGATGCCGGAAGGATTACATCGATTGGACCGACATTCTTGAACCCTATGATGGTCTTCACATAGATTTTGAGTTCGCCTTCCCTTCTCTCGAAAATGACTTTGTCATAAACGGCTTCGTCAGCCTTCAGAGTGGCCGATGCAGCGGTTTCAGACCAGAGGATGTTAATTGCTGAAGATACCGTCAATTCGGTATAATCTTTTGACACAGGGATTTCTCCGGTTTTGATTTTGCCGGTAGCAGTTGCTGATGCACAAGAAGTTATGCCAAATAAAAGGGCTATGCCCAAAGCGAGTTTTGTAAAAGTTTTCATTGTCTATACGTTTTTGAATTCATATTGTGTAAGTATCCCGGTCTGGCCGGGGGTGGCGTGCGGAAAAGCATCATCCCAGTACACCATTAATAAGACGTACAATGAGTGAATATGTTACAAGTCGTTTGTGTTATTAATCTCCATTAAAACGAAACTGTCAGCAAGTTAAGAAAAAACTGAGGATGAGCAAAAAAATCAATGGAATAGACTAACTTTGCGCCCATAAAAACCGAATCTATGAAAACATCTCAAATCATAGTGTCAGTCTTGGCCATCGTCCTGTTTCCGATGGTGGCCCAAGCGCAGACAATGGACAAGGAACATCTGAATGTGAATGCCTATGTGCGGGAGAGTCACCTGCTGAATGCGTTGAACATATATAATCTCATCGACACGAAGGACTGCGTTACGGCTGGAGTTACGGTCGGGGTGAATACCAAACCGTCCGACAACAACTACTGGGCCTGGGCGTGGAACCTTCCCCATTATGGACTGGGATTCTCATATTCCAATATGGGGAGCATAAAATGCCGTCCGGGGTCATCTCTGGGCGATGCCTACAGCCTCTACGGATATGCACATTTTGACTTTGTGAAAACCAGTTTTTTCAGCTTCGGCCCTAATGTGGAATTCGGAGCATCATATATCACGAAAAGATGGAACGCGGTCACAAATCCGGGCAATCTCTATGTGGGTACACCTGTGGTGGTGATGATTGGAATGGGACTGGAAGCCGGTTTCCACATAAGCCCGCAATGGGAACTGGGGTTGAACGCAATGCTCACGCACCGGTCCAACGGAATGTTCAAGGTGCCGAATTATGGGCTGAATGAGGTGGCCGGCAGCATTTATCTGCGCTACAGTCTCGAAGAAAGATATCTGGGGCACAGGGGTCCGAAACCTCAGGTGCCGGAATACAAGAAGTGGATTTACGATATTTATTTCAGTTCCGGTGTGCACAGCTGCGATGCGGAAAGGCACGTCTATCAGGACATTATACTGAAGAAAACGGGAAAAGCGGACGAATGGGCATCTTCCACCCAATGGCTGAGGCTGAATCTCGGAGGCACTGTTTCCTACCGTTATCATCCGCTTTTCGCCACAGGAGTCGGGCTTGACTTGAGCTATACGCAGAATTGGAAGCGGCTTGCCGAATATGCCGCTATCCGGGCAGAGGAAGAAGGCCAGCCCGCCATCCAGCCGAAAACCTGCCCTGTATATCTGGGTGCCTACATCCAGCAGTCATTCTTCTACAAAAATGTGGAAATCGGCATAGGTCTGGGAGTCTATCTTTTCAAGAAACTCGCCATAGAAGACTCCACCTGGAACTATCAGCGCACCCTCATCCGCTACCACATCCCCAAA
>JALFGP010000134.1 GCA_022777205.1 Rikenellaceae bacterium | reverse complement strand
TTTGTGGCAAATTATAGAGACTATGAAGCAGCGCATTCTAAGTCACTATAGCTTATTCTGCCGATTACGTACATAATTCGAGCAATCGGCAGAATAAAGTAAGGCTTATGCAGAATGGTAAAGGGCCAATTACTTTGCCAGATTTGAGGCTTCAATCACCCTGCGGTTGGCTTCACGAACTCGCTCAGGATTCATTTTCAGCACCTTGCGGTCGTAGGTATAGAAACCGTTAACCTCAATTTCCACATCTGTGGTCTGGGTATAGACCGCAGCCGCACATTTGCTGTTCTGCTTGATTCCTATGAGTTGTTCAGCATAGCTTACATACATATCCGTCACTGCCTCGGTGTCCTCGAACTGGATATAGCCCCAGTTGCGTTCGATTTCCCAAAGATGGCCCTCAAGAGGATAGCCTATGCCGCCGTATTCACCCAGCACATTCACCATCCTGTCGTCCAGAATACGCATTTGAGGGTGAGGATAGTAATGGGAATCCAGCAGGTCTCCGGCTCCTTCTATCCAGTTTCCGCCAGATGCGGCATTCACCAGACGGGTCGGTTCGAGAGCCTTGGTGTAATCTGCCACGGCCTTGGTGTCGAACTGGCCCCAAGCCTCATTGAACGGAACCCACACCACTATGCACTGGAACTTCTTCACCTGGTTGATGATTTCGGTCCATTCCTTATAGTAATTTGCCTTGATGGCATCTGTGATTGCCCAATAATCTATTCCAGCACCATAGCAATCCTTTCCCTGAGCCCATTCATCAACCGTCCTGTGGCATCCTACATTGGGCATATCCTGCCAAACCAGCATTCCGAGACGGTCGCAGTCGTAGAACCATCTCGATGGCTCAACCTTGATGTGCTTGCGTATCATATTGAAACCCAGCTCCTTGGTCTTTTCGATATCGAATGCCATTGCCTCGGCAGTCGGAGCGGTATAGAGTCCGTCAGGCCACCAGCCCTGGTCCAGCGGGCCGAACTGGAAGAGGATTTCGTCGTTGAGGGCAAGTCTCTTCACTCCAGCCTCGTCCGCTTTTTCGGAAATCTTGCGCATTGCGGTATAACCCTGCACGCTGTCTATGACCTTGCCGTCGCGAAGAAGGGAAATCTTGAGACCGTAGAGATACGGGCTGTCCACGCTCCAGAGTTTAGGCTCCGCAATTCTGTTTATCACTTCTCCGTCTGCAGGGCCCTGAGCCTTTGCAACAGCAAAAATGCTACAGCTTGGCTTCTCGGGATTATAGCCTATTTTCGGACGGAGTACCTCAACCGCAATCTCGTCGCCTTCAGCCGCGCCTTCGCATATTGCCGAAACCGCTATTTCGCCCGTGGAGATGTCCGTGCGCACATTGTAGTCGGCAATATATCCGGCCTCCGGCACATTTTCCATCCATACGGTCTGCCATATTCCAGTCACAGGAGTGTACCATATTCCGTTCGGATTGCACACCTGCTTGCCGCGAGGTATGGACCAGGCAGGGTCGTCGGTAGGGTCAAAAACTCTCACAGTGATTTCTGCAGGGCCATTTTTGAGAGCCTCGGTTACATCCAGACTGAAGGCTGTAAATCCTCCGGTATGGCTGAGTGCAAGTTCACCGTTCACATAAACATCCGCAGCCCAATCCACCGCATCGAAATGCAGGAGGGTCTTCTCCCAGGACTCCGGACTTGCAATGGTGGTCCTGTACCAGAGCACTTCGTCCTTGCCCACTCTGCGTCCCACTCCGGAAAGGGATGACTCCACGCAGAAAGGCACGAGAATCTGACCGTCAGCCTCCTTCATCATAGGCAGGCTTGCAGGAGTGATGGCATAGTCCCAAAGACCATTGAGGTTCTTCCAGTCCTTGCGCACCATTTGCGGACGCGGATATTCGGGACGGGCATTTTCAGGATTCACTTCGGCTGCCCAGGGGGTACTGATTTTGTCCCCGGCAGGAGCCCAATCATAAACGGCAGGAGCACTGCAGGAGGCAAGTGCAACCGCCAAAAAAGAGCAAAGTTTCTTCATATTGTGTATCTGTAGTGTGTTCGGGGCGTAAAATTAACAATTAAGTTGATAACCCGGCGGGATCAGCGGCCGACAGCTAGGACATCTGTACCGGACGGATGTGGCCATCGGAGTCGAATTCCAGGCGGTCTATGCAGACTACCCTGTCATTGCCATCTGTGGAGCCGAGAGGGTGACGGTGATAGATGATGTAGAATTCATCATCTCGTCTGACAACACTGTGGTGACCTGCTCCAGTGCCATGTTCCCCATCGCTCTCGAGAATGGTGCCGACTCTCTTGAAAGGTCCATAGGGAGTGTCTGAAATGGAATATCCCACACGGTAGTTGTCTTTTGTCCAGTCGCCCTCGCTCCACATAAAATAGAACTTTCCTTCTCTCTCAATCATAAAAGGACCTTCCACATAGTCCTCAGGGGTCACTTCTCGGTAGTATTCGCCATCGGGAAAAGGAAGAAGTCCTGTGAAATCATCAGCAAGCCTCACCAGATTGCAGTGACTCCATCCGCCATAGAACATCAGCCAATCCCCTGTCCCCGGGTCCCTAAACACGAACTGGTCTATTGGCTGCGCTCCGTTCACTATTTCCCCTATGAGGGGCTTGCCTATAAGGTCGCGGAACGGTCCCTCCGGTTTGTCGGACACTGCCACACCTATGCCTCCGGTTTCTCCCTCGTGGATATTGTTGCAGGAGAAGAAAAGGTAATACTTGCTGTCCTTCTGAACTATGGCCGGAGCCCAGAGAGCCTCACGGAGCCAAGTTATTTCATTGGCAGTGATGATGTTGCTGTGCTTGGTCCAAGTCTTGAGGTCGGAGGATGAGAAGGCATCCATATAGAGTTGTTCGCCGAAAGGCAGGGATGCGGTGGGGTATATCCACAATTCGTCATCGATGATTATACCCTCGGGGTCGGCATACGGGCCTTCGAATAGAGGATTGGTCCATCCGGTCCATTCAGACGGGCCGCAAACGCAGGCGCTGAGTGATGCTGCGACGGAGATGCCAAGTAGTATTGCTTTGAAAAAATTCATTTTGAAATCATTAAAATGTTGGAAAGGAGCTTTTGGCTTGCAGATATAACGGACAATTGGGAATAATCTACAAAAAAGGTGGTCTGAATTGACAGGCCACCTTTTTGATTATTCCTGTCCGGTATCAGTTGCCCTGATATGAGCCCGGCCAGAATGCGGACGCGTCACGGGTGTTGCCGTAGCAATCTGCATCGAAGGCGTTGATTGAGTCGAGCCAGTTCAGGAAATCCTCTCCGGCCTTTGCTCCGTCGTAAACCACGGTGCTACCGGCGTAGAGCTTGCCTGTGTTGCTGTTGCTGTAGGACTTGATTGCTTCACGAACCTCTTCTTTCGACAGTTTTGTGAAAGATGTCGTACCATTCCACTTCCAGTAATATGAAGGAGTGTCATTCCAGCTGAAATCAAGGGCTGAAGCCGCAGCTCTATTTGAATAAACAGTCTCCCTTTCGGATTTTTCATAACCGCTGACACCGTCGCCATCAATGGCTCCTATTATTATGTTTCCACCGAGGGATTTCAATTTGCGCTCGGTAGCGGACATATTGATGGCCGATTTGTCTTTATCGTGACGTATGATGCTGTTTACAACCAGGGAACCTGAATTTGGATCAGACTCGCACCTGATGGCAGGGTTGTCATTGCTTGCTACTATGGTGCTCGAAGCTATGAGCATACCGCCGGTCCCGTTGATTACACCTTGTGCCCAGCAACCTTTATCATTGTTTGCAAAAGTCACATTATGCAGACATAGGTTTCCTCCAACATGATTGATATGGGCGAGAAGACCATATCCAAAGCCTCCCCAAGTGCAGTTCACGAAACGGCAGGCATTCATATACGCCCTGCTGTCCCCACTTCCCAGACGGATAAGTCCCCTAGGTCCTTTCTCTGCACGACATCCGTCGAAAAGCACATTATTGAATCTTGCCATACCTTTCCATATCAGGATTACAGGCATCTGGGCATTGTCAGCAGCACCTGATCCTGTGCAACTCTTGAATATGCAGTCCTTGAAGTTTGCCCTACTGTCACCGGAAACTCCTGCCGCTAAGGTAATGCATCCATCACCTTGGTTGTAGAACAGCTGACTGAATTTGATGCCATCGAAGGTTGGCTCCATCTGGTTGCCCAGAGTGAAGAGACGGTTTTTGCTTTGTCCGTCGAAGATGGTCTTGTTGGCAACTATGTCCCTGCCGGAAAGGTCAGTTCCTTTATTTGATGCAGGATAGCCTCCGAGCACATTGAACTCGACCCTCTTTTCGTATCCTGAACACTCGAGCTTTCTTGCAGAAATATTGTACGTACCGGCCGCAAAATGGAAATTATGTCCATCGATTTCCCTTGCATTGTTGTCGGACTCCTCCTGGTTGGTGAGAACACCCTCCTTGTTAACACCCTTCTGCATGATGAAATCAAGGAACTGGTTGATATTGAATGCCTTTTCCCAACTCTTGCCGTCGCCTGTGCCGTCAGCCTCAGCCTTGACGAAATAGTTGAGAGCAGCCTCTTCCAGCGAGAGCCTTATGGTCCTGAAACGGCCGGCATTGAACTTAACATCCGTGAGCTGTCTTTGAGCTTTAATAACGCCGTAATTAGTCAGGACCTCTACATTGAGAGTACCTGTCACAGTCTGGGGAGCTATGGCGATATGATTCCATGCAGAACCGTTGACGGCTATCTTATCTATATGAGTGCCGTCGTTATTGATATTCTGGCAGGTAAGAGTAATCTCGTGCTTTGCTGTCCCCTCCTTCAGCTCGAGAGCACCGGTGTTGGTGTTGATATAGTACTCTCCACCGAAATTCATAGCATCGCAGGAGAACTTGATCTTGAGAACTTCGATTCCGAAGTTGGATTTGGTCAGGTTATTCTTGGTCTCCACCTCAATGACTGAAACCAGGTTCTTCATAGTCAGGGCAGGCACATCTGTACCGGTTGCCGTTGCCTGTCCCAACAGAGGCATAGCCTCAAGGTGAACCTTGTTTCCGTTGCGTTTCTGGGTAGGGGTTTCAATGGACCAGGTCTTTTTTACACCATCTTTATACAGATAGCCGTCGTCTCCCATTGTCAGACCCTTGGTGAAAGGGAAAACAGCCGTGTAGTTGTATTTCCCGGTTTCTTCCGGCTTGAACTCACAAGTATAGAAAGTTTTTCCTTGTTTATTCCACGCAGCACCTGCTGTTGGCTCAAACTTGAACCCATAGGATTCAGGGGCATCATTAATGAAGACATTGAGGGAATCACCATTATTCCACACCAGCTGCCATCCGTCGAAGAGTGCCTTAGACTCAGCATCGGAAGAAGAGGATACCGGAGTTTCCGAACTGCCGTGAGAAGCTGTCAAATAGAATGTCGCGCCTTCTATTGAAGGGTCGTTTCCTTCAAGTTCAGTTGAAGGGCTGTCAATTTCCTTGGTACAAGCCAAGAATGCGAGTGCGGTGCAAGCCGCCATAAAAAATTTACTTATTTTCATTTTCAGTCCTCCCGATTTTACAAATCCTCATCTTGTATGTATGCGCTTATTCCGACACCGTTCCCATCAAACTTTGCATTTCCGGAACCTGTCACGCCTGCTTCCACCTTATGGCAGAAACAATCAATTCTCGGTGAAACATAATCACCTTTCGAATAGTTCAGTTCTGAATTGTACATAGCAATTGTTATTTTAGTATTTGAATATTCTCATTGTCCCTGATATGAACCCGGCCAGAATGCGGACGCATTGCGGGCATTGCCGTAGCAGTCTGCATCGAAGGCGTTGATTGAGTCGAGCCAGTTCAGGAAGTCCTCTCCGGCCTTTGCTCCGTCGTAAACCTCAGTGCTGCCGGCGTAGAGCTTGCCTGTGTAGGTGTTGCTGTAGGACTTGATGGCGGCACGGACCTCTTCTTTCGTAAGTTTAGTGAAGTCGGTTGTACCGTTCCAGAGATATTTCTCCGTACCCACAGAGCCTTTTACGAATCCGCGAGCCGTTGCAGCAGCGGAGAATGTGTCATATACCTCGTCGTTTTCAGCACTGGTGAAGCTTGTAAATGTTCTTTTTCCGACAAACAGGTTTCCGCCGCAGCTCTTCAACCTTCCTGTGCCGCTGAGTTCCAACACAGGACTGCTGTCATATTTCTCCCCCATCAGGATACTGTTCACTGCAAGCGAGCCCGTGCCTTCCTGGGCATCAAGGCGCACTACCGGCGAATTGTTGGAAGAAACCAGAGTGCTGGATGCTATCAGGACTCCGCCCCAGCCGTTCACAACTCCTTGTGCACTGCAACCCTCATCGTTACCCGTAAAGGTGACATTGTGCATACACAAGTTTCCGGCAGATTGATTGAGATGGGCGATGAGTCCATATCCACCGCCTCCCCAGGTGCATTTGACGAAACGGCAGGCATTCATATACGCCCTGCTATCCCCTCCTCCCAGACGGATAAGTCCCCTGACTCCTTTCTCGGCGCGGCATTCGTCAAAAAGCACATTATTGAATCTTGCCATTCCTTTCCATATCAGGATGACAGGCATCTGGGCATTGTCAGCAGCACCTGAACCCGTGCAACTCTTGAATTTGCAGTTGGTAAAGTTCACGCGACTGTCTCCGGAACCTCCTGCAGCTATGGTAATGCATCCGTCACCCACAGACTTGAGGCTCTTGAAGGTGATTCCGTCAAAAGTAGGCTCCACCTGATTGCCCAAAGTCACAAAGCGCACGGTGCCGTTGCCGTCAAATATGGTTTCATTAGCTTCAATATCCCTTTTGCTGATATCCGTACCCGTGCTGGAAACGGAATAGCCGCCATAGACGTTGAATGTGACACGCGAGGCAAATCCGGAATATTCTACCTTGATTGGAGAGACAGGGTAAGTTCCGGCCATAAAATAGAAATTCCTGCCGTTTGCAAGTGCAGCGTTTTCATCAGATTCAGCCTGAGTCGCATTTTTCTGCTTGATGAAATTGAGGAACTCGGTCATACCCATAGCATTTTCCCAGGAAAGGCCGTCTGCATTGCCGCTGGATTGAGGCTTCACGAAATAGGAGGCCGTTGAAACTTTTGAAGCATCCCCTCCCGGTATCACGCCCACACCTTCATCCCAAGGGTTCACGGTCGGGGTGCCTATGGAAACGGTGCCGGCGAGATTGAGTTTCATTTCATACCTGTGTCCGCTCTGAAGTGCCGGCACACCGGTCAGGACATAGTCCTTGCCGTCGTAATTGAAAGAAATGAAATCGCTTGAGGCATCGGCTGCTGTCGGTACCACAATGGCGATGTATTTTGTGCCGTTCTGACCTGTCAGACCGTCATTCGGAGCCACGGTGTAGGGACTTACATACATCCTTTCCGCATTGGGCTTCCCTTCAGTGAATCCGGTGGATGTCCAAACGCGCATCCCCTGCACTCTCTTACCCGTCTCCACTCCGGAAAGGTCCAGACAGACCATAGCCATCTGCCTCTGCATGCTAAGGCGGAGCTTGCCTTCAGCATTCCTCTGAACATTTTCCAAGGTGCAGGTCATATAATCTGATGATGCCAGACGGTCTGCTG
Organism: Rikenellaceae bacterium; assembly: GCA_022777205.1. Lineage (GTDB taxonomy): Bacteria > Bacteroidota > Bacteroidia > Bacteroidales > UBA932 > Cryptobacteroides. Next base: position 785 of record JALFGP010000134.1, on the reverse strand, counting down.
TCCTCTGGGATGTCGGAAGTTCGAAGTTGCCGAATGATACTGAGGATTCGCTTGCGGGATAGAATGCCGAATAGGTCTTCGGTGAATCCGTCCAGCGCAGATAGTAGTTGTCTGTAGGCGCCCAGTCTTTGCTGCCAAGTCTGAAGGTGACGTGACGTGTGTCGCAAATCAGGGCAATCATATCCCCTTCATTGAATTCGGTTTCCTTTCCGTCAGCCACAGGATTGGTTTTGCTGTAGGCGGATGCGATTTCCGGGACTATGCGTATGGCTTTGTCGTCCTCGCCGAAAGTGAGTTGCACCATTTCTTTTTCGCAGGAGGAGAAGGCTGCTGCAAGAGCGAGCACCGACAATATGGATGATATTCCTGATTTCATATTATTCTGTTTGTCCGTTAACGATTATTTCTCCCTTGCTGGCTGACTTTGTAATCGCGAGATTTACGGTGAGACTGGAAGTCTTGCCGGCAGGCAAAGTGATTTCTGAAGTGGAGGCCCATTCATACAAATCCCCCTTGTAGGTCAGATTCACACAAAGTGACTCCGCCGGGATGGTCTGGGGCACGGTTATGAGTTCATAAGAATCCGTCCCGGCAAAAGGGTACATCTTGACTGATGCTCCGTCTGCCTCAACTGACGGTTCGGATGCTCCTATATTGCAGACACCTGAATTCTTGAGCCCGCTGACGGAAACCGATGATAAGGCTGAAGTTGATGCAGGTGTGCCGTTGATGTTGACTTTAACGAGAAGCCTGGTGTTGAGGTGGGAGAAGTTCAGCTGAATCTT
>JALFGP010000118.1 GCA_022777205.1 Rikenellaceae bacterium | reverse complement strand
AGCCTTTACGGGTCCAAGGCATTCGCCAAACAATCTAAGGACATCATTCACCTTGTCCATTTGCAGAGTCTTCTTCCCCTGCTCCAGATCTCTCACGAAATGAATGCCGACACCGGCTCTGTCAGCCAGTTCCTGCTGTGTGAGATTCTCCTGCTTGCGCAGGCTCTTTACATGTTCAGATAAAGTCATATTATACTCCTTTGAGTACAAAGATAGAAATATTTCGCAGAACTATACGCTTAAAAGTATAAAATTATGATTCAGATATTAAGTAGCCTTGTTCGAGTATAAATACTATAACGCAATAAATGCAAGGCTGCCCGCAGGGCACTTCTAAAATAGACATCCATGTTCTGTTTCAAAATCTCACTGCAGAACTCTTTCTTTTAGAATCACCTGACAACTCTTATTTTCCGAAATCGGGTGGTTCTACTTTTCTGAAAACTGTCGGTTCTCATTTTTCTAAAATCTGCGGAAACAACATTACTGCTTACAGCGTAGCCCTGAAGGATGCCGCAAGCCTCATCGCGCACATTGTTACTGATTGTTCATAAGCCACTCTACTCGTCTCTGATCAGGAAGATGCTTCACTTTAAAGTGTGAGAACACCGCTTTGAAGCCCTGGCCATCAGGACAGGCTGCAACAGGTCCTACCATAAGGGGACAATTGTCCTGCATCCAAAGGGTACGCATCATCGTATATTCCTTGTCGTCAAAGCTGTAATAGAGCTCAATTGCATCGAGACGGCGTACAGCCTTCAGCCAAAGAAACGGAATAGGTTCCTTGAGTTCGATTACACTCCAATCGGAGGGATCCTTACGAATCATCATTCCTGCCTGGTCGAAACGTACTTTATAATCTCCGCTCACTTTGATCTTTGCTTCGAACTCTCCGCCTACAGTGGTGTAGAGGAAAGGGCCATCATCAACCGTGAATCCATAGTGGGCAATCCTCCAATAGTCCGTTTGTGCCGGTACGTCCATTTCAAGTTTCCCGTTTTTGATTGTATAGGACTCAGGTTCGTTGAACCATTGCATTTTATCAAGATTCTGAGCGTTTGCCCAAAGTGTTGCCACCAGTGTAAAGACTGTAAGAAGAAAATACTTTTTCATATTGAATAACCATTGTTTTATTACTTTTGCAAAGGTATAATATGCTATAAGATACACAATGGCTAAAGAGGCGTTGTTTTTTTCGAAATGATGAACAGAGAGGGAAATCCGGAATCAAAATATTATCTTTGCCGTGTCGGAATTGACAGAGGCAGATAAAATCGGTCAATCCATAAATAACTGATACACGATGAAGAAAATACTTTTCATTATTGGATCACTGCGCGAGGGTTCCTTCAACCGGAAGCTGGCAGAAGAGGCGGAGCGTATGCTGGACGGCAGGGCGACAGTGGAATATCTGGACTATTCGGATGTGCCGCTGATGAACCAGGACTTTGAATTTCCTGCACCCGAGGCGGTAAGGAAGGTCAGGGAAAAGGTGGCAGAGGCCGATGCCCTCTGGATATTCTCTCCCGAATATAATTACAGTTACCCAGGTCATTTGAAGAATCTCATCGACTGGCTCTCCCGTCCACTGGTCGCCGGAGACCGTCAGACCCCTCTTGCCATAAACGGAAAGAAAGTGGCACTCAGTGGGGCAGGAGGAGCATCGGCAACGGCCAGATGCAGGGAAAAACTGACAGAGCTGCTGACATTACCTTTTATCAGGGCTGAAGTAATGACTGAACCCCAGACTGGAATTCAGTTGAACAGGGAGGCTTGGACCGAAGGGCGTATGATTCTGACCGAAGAGCAGACTGCCCTTCTGAAATCACAGGTTGACGCATTTATTGATTTTATAGAATAATTTAAGGTTGACAAGGCTTTCGCCCAGCTCAAGAAGGACGGAGCCATCGTATCACCTGTCCGCTGCAAGTGGCAGCCGGCATAGTAAGATCGGATTTGTAGAAGACAGGAGAGGAGACTGTTGTGGTCTCCTCTCCTGTTATCATAATCTTAGATGAGCTGCTCGTTAAATGGGAATTTCTCGGTGTCTTCCTAACCTCAACCTGACGTTTTTGATCAAGGATTTGATACAGACGGACATGGACGGCTATTTATTGTTCAGGCGGAGTTCCTCGTGGTAGAAATAGTTGACGATGACCGGTTTACCTGGCTTGCTTCGCCCGTAAGGAAGATCGTTTCTCAAGTA
>JALFGP010000011.1 GCA_022777205.1 Rikenellaceae bacterium | reverse complement strand
AAGCTGATTCCAGCATGTGAAGGTCTTCACATACTTGTCTCCACTGTACTTCTTGACGATTCCATCGAAGACTCGCTTCGGCAAAAACTCAACGAGTTGACTGAAAAGATATTTTCCGCTATTCATGCTGGCCTGTGTTGTTTTCAGGACGCGAATTTACGGAATCAATTCAAATCGACACGCGCCATTTTTGCTTATAACTAATTCATTTACAATATATTACAAAGAACTAAATAATTTTTCTTTGGACACTAGTGAAGTCATTATAAAAAATTCAGGATATTTAACTTTTCCATCAAAAATAATGTGTCAAAATTTTCAAGTGATTTATTCAGTTGCATATCCGACTCCTTCCGGAACATTGTGGGCTTTCCACTGGTTTGTGAGGTCTTTCGGATCTCAATACTTTTGAGACGCTGGTTTATCCAGTTGTTCAAGGTCTGCGGTCCATATTAGGGGCATTTCGCACTTCTGGTGCGGTCCCTTCGGGACTTTTTGGCCACCCACTTTTCTGGTCTTTATTTCTCGAAGGGTTTGTATGGCGTCTGGTCTTTTAATAATCCATAGTAGAAATTCCACTCTTCGTTTGAAAGCCTGCTTTCAGAAAGCCTGGGCAATCCTCTCCACAGCAGTGATTGCTGTCATCATTTACTTGAAACTACGGAAATAAAAAACCCCCGGATTGCTCCGAGGGCAGGGCACCATTGTGATGCTACCAAACAATCAGGAAATGGTGGCCAACTTCTTGCTGATATTTTTGATTCCTTCTGAGATTCTGTCCTGCATATTTGGACGCGGGTTTCTCCAGCCGTTTGCATAGTGACTGAGCTGTTGAAGATTGATGCCTGTTGCCTCAGACAAAGCCTTGCGTGTGATAAAGGCTTCTGAATAGTGGAGTTGTGCTCTGGTAGTCAGATGCCATTCTGGTTCCCATTCTCCCATAAACTCATCGGGAATTATATCTCCATCTTCTTTCATCCATTCTATGTGCTCGCGTAAAGCGGAAAGCATTTCAATTTGGAGTTTCTCAAAAGATTTCCCCGTGACTATACAGGCAATATCGTCGTTTTCAGGGCAGGCAGCATAGTTGTGCCCATCCCAGTCAATTTTGATTTTAACTTTTTTGCTATCCATAACAATTGCATTTTATTTCCATCCGGCCTGCTTGAAGATGCTGTTCAGAATCTCCTGACTCAGAGTGTCGCTTGGCTTGCCGTTCAATGTAACTTTTCCAGATTTCCTTTGATTAACATATTGCCGGTGGTCTCCTCTCCATTTTTTTTATTACCCATCCGTCATTTTCAAGCATCCGGATAATCTGGCTAACCTTATATCTTTTCATTTCTTGATTGTTTGGTATTGCAAAGATATAAAACATTATATCAAATTCAAATATTTCTGTAAAATTTAATACTCTTCCTCATCAGAGTTCACGAAGTCGATAATATTCCGGTTGGCTCTGTCCACGTTCTTGTAGTCATAGCGGATGTAGATGTCGGTGACGGTGTTGTTGCCGTGTATTTGCCAACGGCAAATACGGAAGGCGGAGTCGCAGGGTATGATAGGGGCAGAGCCCCTAGGCATAAGGAGTGGGGAAAAATTTTTTTTGCCCCGTCTCCAAATCTCGCAAAAATTTAGGCCCCGTCATCCGACTATTTGCAGAAAGAATCACACCACGTACTCGCGCACCAGCGCGACGGCGGGAGCCGTGTATTTGCCGCAGGCAAATACGGAAGGCGGAGCCGCGGGGTATAATAGGGGCAGAGCCCCTAGGCATAGAGAGCGGGGGCAAAGAATTTGCCCCGTCTCCAAATGTCACAAAAATTTAGGCCCCGTCATCCGACGGAGCCTAAATTTTTGCGGCATTTGGAGATTGGATTTGCACATATAGAAGAAGCCGCAAACAAATTGAATAGTTTTGTGAGCGCAAATGTCGCCCAAATAAAGCGTCTCCAAGTTGTAAATTTTGTTGTTTTTTGTGTTGTTTTAGCAAATTTCCTGAAAAATCCCTGCCACAACATCATACTCAAGGCACAGGATCATATCCGCTCCCGCCCCAGGGATGGCAGCGCAGCAGCCTGCGCACGGTAAGATATAGTCCCTTGAGAGGCCCGTGCTTGCGGAACGCCTCCAGAGCATATTGAGAACAAGTCGGAGTGAATCTGCAGGTGGGCGGCTTGAGTGGAGAGATGCACAACTGATAGAACCGTATCAGAAATATGAACGGCGCAACAGCAACCTTCCGCAAGGTAGCCTTGAACTGCTCTTTCCCGTTCATTTTTGTCTTGCAACTTTTGACAGCACAGCCCCTACGGCATTGTAAACCTGATCGTAATCCCTGATTTCCTTGCTGTTCCAGATAATCAGCAAATCCTTCGGAGCAGCATCAAGCAAGCCCTTCTGCCTGCGATAGCTTTCCCGTATCCGTCTCTTGAGCAGATTACGTATCACTGCTCTCTTGAAAAGCCGTTTCGGAACAGAAATCATCAGCCTGGAATGCCCCTCACCGTCTTTGTAGCAGTACCTCAGCATCTGCTCATTGCCGTATTTCCCCCGGGAAAGCAGGGTGGACGTATTCTTTTCCCCACACAGTCTTTCCTGTTTCGAAAAAGTCTGAGGGATGTCGCTCATCAGTGGTTGCTGAGATAATTTTCGAGTGCCTTTGAAATGGAAGGAATCTCCGGGGTCGGTGCCGAAATCTCAATGCTCAATCCGGCTTCATTCATAGCCCTTACCACGGAGTTTCCGTAGCTTATGAACTTGATGTCAGCCTGCTTGAAATCCGGAAAGTTGGAATAGATGGACTTTATGTCTGCGGCATTGAACACAACCACGGCATCATAGGAGTGCATATCCACATCCTTGAGATCCTGAGGCACGGACTTGACGAAAACCCCGGTGGTGAAATTCAGACCGTTGGATTCAAAAAGCCTTGTGATAGCATCCTTGCTGCCGGAATCGCTCACGGTTATGAGGAATTTCTCATCCTTGTGGCGGCTCCCGATAAGGCCCAGAATGGACTCAGGCTTTCCGTCGCCGAAGAAAATCTTTCTTTTTCTGTAAACTATGTGTTTCTGAAGATAGTTGGCTACGATTTCAGTGGTGCAGAAATACTTCATTGTTTCAGGTATCTTCACCCTGAGGTCGTCGCAGATTTGGAAAAAAGCGTCAATTGTGGTTCTTGCAGAAAAGACTATAGCCGTGTATTCGGATATGTTGATTTTCTGGGACCTGAATTCTCTGGAAGAGAGAGGCTCCATCTTGAAAAACGGCTTAAAATCGAAATTTGCCCCGAATTTTTCCTTGAGGATATCATACGAAGAGGCCGTCTGCGGCTGCTTCTGTGATATCAGAATATTTTTAATACTCATACAACTATCTGTGCTACAATAACATAACCATTAAAACACCACCAATGTCACCACCAAAACGGCGGTGGGTAAAATTTCAAGGGTGCAAAGGTACAAAATTGCTTGCAAAAAATTGCCTTCCGAGGTAAAAATGTGGAATCTTCTTGCCAGAAAAAGGATATAGCATATTGTTGAGAGAGTGTATAATACAATTTTTTCTGTCCCGAGGGGAACATCGAAGGCGTCCATAGCGATGCACGGAGGGAGCAGGATAGTCATAAGAATAATCAGGAACGTACGGGGCAGTCCGCAAAACGCCGCGTAGACCTTCTTCGAGATCCTGGGTGCCGGCATACAGATTTTAATCGCGTAGCGCAACAGGAAATACAGCAGCACCACCCCGGTTGTGGACAGGAAATCCCAGGGAGTCTCCAGATGGCCCATCCAGTCCGGGCAATAGAGCCCCTTGTGCCAGACGAGTATGCAGAACGGAAGTATGGATATGGTGAAAAGATGGTTTCTGGACCGGCTCAGCTTGCATTTGTCTTCGGTCCTGACGGCTGTGGAAGTGCTGAACAGGCTGCCGATAAGGGCTGGAAACAGCTTTATGTACTGGTCCAGCAACGGGAGAAGCATCAACAATGCCAATCCGGTGGAAACGGTGAGTGTCAGCCTGTCTATATCCATCTTCAGTTACCCCTCTTGGCATTGTAGCCGGCTTCCTTGAGCAGGGCGGTAACCCTGTCCCGGAAGTCTCCCTGAATGACTATTTCCCCGTCTTTGGCACTTCCTCCCACTCCGCATTTCACCTTCAGCATCTTCCCCAGCTCCTTCAGGTCCTCATCAGAGCCCACGAACCCGGTCACGAGAGTAACCTGCTTGCCTGCGCGCCCCTTGCGGTCTATGCCCACGATGAGTTTCTGCCGGGACGGTTCGAGTGTCTGCACGGTTTCTTCGCTTTCTGTCTCATATTTGAAGTCCGGATTGGTCGAAAACACCACTCCCAGACGGCTTTTCCAGTCATTATCCTTCGCCATAATCCGTCTTATCTTGGTTCAAGAGTGCAAAAATAATAAAAACTTAGTAAATTTGCGGGTTTGAACAACATCGAAAAGGAAATTAATGGACAAAAGAAAATTCAACATCTGGAACCGGGTGGCAGCCCTGACGGCGTTTCTGGTGGCCGCCGTCACTTACCTCCTGACCATAGAGCCCACCGCTTCCTTCTGGGATTGCGGAGAATTCATAGCCTCATCCTACAAACTCGAAGTGGGTCACCCGCCAGGAAACCCTGTCTTCCAGCTCATTGCCCGCTTCTGCACAATGTTCACCGACAATATGCACGCAGCCGTGGCCGTGAACTCAATGAGTGCAATATGTTCCGCCCTGACTATTTTCTTCCTGTATCTGACCATAGTCTTCTTTTCCAAGAGGATAGTGAAACCGGATTCCGAAGGCAGGTACAGCACCGGCAAGGCCATAGCTATATGGGGCAGCGGCCTGGTGGGCTCCCTGACCTACTGTTTCACTGACACTTTCTGGTTCTCAGCGGTGGAAGGCGAAGTGTACGGAATGTCCTCCCTATTCACAGCCCTGGTCTTCTGGGCTATGACAAAATGGTACGACGAGGCCGACCAGCCATACGCCAACAGGTGGATAGTCCTGATTTCCTTCCTTATGGGCCTTTCCATCGGGGTGCACCTGCTCAACCTGCTCACCATACCTTGCCTTGTGTTCATCTGGTTCTATCGCAAGAGCAAAGGCAAGGGCTACACCTTCCTCCAGTATCTCGGCATCTTTGCCCTGTCCTGTGTCATACTTGCAGTGATACTTTTCCTCATTATCCCATATGTACCGAAACTTGCAGCCTATTTCGACCTGCTTTTCGTGAATGTCTTCAACCTGCCTTACAATACGGGTGCGGTGTTCTTCCTGCTGCTGCTCTTCGGGCTTTGCTTCTGGGGTCTTTTCCATACGATGAAGAAAGGTAAGGCTGTGGCAAACACCATATTGCTCTGTTTCACTACCATCATCGTGGGCTTCTCCATTTTTGCAATCGTGGTCATACGTTCCAGCGTGCACACCCCTACAAATGAGTACCAGCCCGACAATCCTTTCACCCTCTGCCGCTATCTCAGCCGTGAGCAGTATGGAAGCACTCCGATAATCTACGGACAGTATTTCGATGCAGACTATTCGATTGAAGATGACTGGTATTGGGCACCCGTGGACGGAAAATACGAAAAAGTGCCTTCTTTCGGCAACATAATCTACGACAGCTCGGACAAGATGCTCTTCCCGAGGATGTGGAACAGCGGTTCCGGCGGAGATGACCGTTATCGGGAATTCTACGCATCCTATATGAGCAAGAATGCCAGAAGGGGAGACCGCTACAGAAAGCCGACCTTTATGGAAAATATGGCTTTCTTTTTCGACTACCAGCTCAACTGGATGTACTGGAGATATTTTATGTGGAATTTCGCCGGACGCCAGAACGACTGCCACAGCCCTTCTCCGGGGGAGATTTTCCTCGGAAACTGGGAGAGCGGAATCACCTTCATTGACCAAATGCGCCTCGGAGATCAGTCTATGGCTCCGGACTATCTCAAGGAAAACAAGGGCAAGAACCATTATTATATGCTTCCTCTGCTGCTGGGACTCATAGGCTTGTTCTATCAGCTCGTGAAGGACGACAGGGGATGCTGGCTCACCTTCCTGCTCTTCTTTATGACCGGTATCGCCATCGTGGTCTATCTCAACCAGCCTCCGTTCCAGGTCAGGGAAAGGGACTATGCCTACGCCGGCTCCTTCTACGCCTTTTCCATTTGGGTTGGCTTTGCCGTGCTGGCTCTATATGACCTGATTACCAAGGCTTTGTCGCGCAAGAAAGAGCCTGCCAAGGCAGTATCGGCAGTGGCTGCAACGGCTGTGTCCCTGCTCTGTCTCGGAGTGCCTGCGCTTATGGCTGAAGAAAACTGGGATGACCACGACCGCAGCAACCGCCGCACAGCCGTCGAAATGGCCCGCAACTATCTGAATTCCTGTGGGGAAAACGGAATACTCATCACCCACGGAGACAACGATACCTTCCCTCTCTGGTATGCCCAGGAGGTGGAGGAGGTGCGCCCTGACGTGAGAATCGTCAACACATCCCTGCTCGGCACAGACTGGCATATCGACCAGATGAAATGGGCCTGCAACGAATCGGCACCTCTGGATTTGACCGTCGGGCCAAGGCAGTATCTCTACGGCACTAATGAATTTGTATATATTTATGACTCAAGGAATTCCGTTCTGCCTCTGAAGGATGTCATGAGGGTGTTCAAGGAGCCTCGCGCAAAGCTTCAGCTCCAGTCCGGCAAGGGTGTCAACTATATCTGCTCGCGCAAGTTCTCCATTCCGGTGAACAAGGAAAATGTCATCAAATACGGCATACTCGATGAGAAATACATTGACCAGATTCCGGACAGCATAGTCTTCACCATTTCCGAAGGCAAGAACTATATTTCCAAGCCGGAACTCTTTATGCTGGATTTCCTTTCCAACTACAAATGGGACAGACCTTTGCATATGCTGAATATGGGAGGGGACCTGAATATGGGCATCAAGGAATATCTGGAATATGACGGATTCTCCTACAAGTTCGTGCCTATAAGCAACCGCCAGAGGACATCCGAGGTGGGATTCAGCGACCCGGAAAGGCTCTACCGTCTTATGACGGAGGTCTATACTTGGGATGCCCTGAGCTATCCGGACTATTATGCCGACAATCAGCACCTCTACACTTTCTGTGGAGTGCTTTCCCAGAGGGGCATTTTCGTCAATGCAGCCAAGGAAATGATTAAGGCAGGATGGCCGGACAGGGCTGTGGAACTGCTGGACAAGTGTCAGGAGGCGGTTCCGGAGGGGAATTATCCTCTGGATATGTCCTATCTGGGCTTCTCAAATGAACTTATGGTTATGGATATGATAAATCTGTACTATATGCTTGACGAGCCTGAGAAAGCTTCTGACTTGGCGGTCCGTTTTCTGGACAAGATGTTCCAGTCTGTGCAGTTCTTTTTCGAGTTCTACGATTATGCCGAGAAAGAGTTCGACCGTGCCAAGAGCATAGTGCTGATGGTTCAGGACATAGCCAAGGACAATGCCGACGAAGCGGTTGTCGCCTATGTGGACCGGAATTTCGATGCACTGCTCGAGCAATACACGAAGTAATATACTCGAAGTATAAATTACCGGATACCGGATAGCGAGCTGAAGTGAAAACTTCAGCTCGCTGCTGTAAATGATAGTATATAAGTTTAATTGCCCTGAGAGCCGTATGCTTACTCGAAGAGTTCGTCCGGAGAGAGCCCGAGTAGTTTGATCCGTCGTCTGACTGCCGGCCATTCGTTGTCCAGGAATTCTTTTCTGAGACTTTCGAGAACCTTGTCCCTCGCTCCCGGCGACACATAATAGCCTATGCCTCTCTTGTTGTAGATGATGCCTTCGGCGGTGAGTTTCTCGTAGCTGCGCATGACCGTGTTCGGATTCACACCCAGTTCGGCGCCGCACTCCCTCACTGAAGGGATTCGGTCTTCCTCAGCCTTTTCCCCGGAGAGTATTTTCTCGCAGATCGACTCCGCAATCTGCAGATATATCGATTTGTTTGAATTGAATTCCATAATTAATGCTTTACTGTTCTGACTCTGATATAGGTCCAAATCATCAATCCCGCAGCCTCGAGTATGGACACAGTGAATGTACTTCCCTTGAATATATCCATTGCGTGTCGCACATTTTCCGCATTGTTGAGTTCAATCACGTCTGTATGTGTAAAAGGAAAAGGAAGGAAAATCCAGGTGGTCAGACTTCCGATTACCATCGAAACGAGTATTACTACCAGAAAAGTTTTCCCGACCTTGTTCTTCTTGAAATAGAGCGAGCCTACCAGAAAGATGAGTATCCAGTTGATGATGTTGAGCATATACCCCGACACCAATTCTCCGGTTGTAAGAACCTTAAAGTTGGCCTCGTCGTTCACAGTCGAGAGTATATCGTAGAGTTCACCGGAAGCCGAGGTCACCGTTTGAATGATGCTGTTGCCGGCCATAGGGTCCAGGAAGCAGATCAGAGAGTCTGCGGCAAGGGATATGACCGTGTAGGTGAGCGGAGCAAGGATGCAGACATTGATAATCATCGAGATGGTCTTCTCAAGTGAAGATGCCGGAATGAGAGTGAAGAATGAACCGCTGCGCTTGTCGGTGAAGAATCCATAGCATTTCGCAGGCACCGTGAAAACAATAATGTAAAAGGCAATCACAAAAGTGATACTCCTGCCGATTGAGCCGTAGGACATCCATTCTCCGCTGACAATCAGTTTCATAAGTCCGAAGAACAGATAGGCTATGACCCCGGTAAAGGAAGTCAGCAGAATTGAAAGCGCAGAATAATCAAAGGTATGCCTGAGGTCGGCTACATAGTACTTGCCGAACCTTTTGAAGTCGAAAATATTATTCATAGTCTGTATTATTTTGAGGTTGAGGATGTGAAGACTGCCTTGAACCACTCCTTGTTTTTGTGGACGGCATTGAAAAGCGCTTCTATGTTCACCTTGCTGTCACGGCCGTCCGGATTAGGCAGCACCTGTATGCAACCGCCCGGAACCACTTCGCTGTAGAGGGCATCAGGATTGATTTCTGTGCCGTAGTCGAACCAGAGTTTCTCGCTGATTTCGCTGACGGATGCATTCAGAAGCACGTCCTGACGGTCGAGAATTATCACCGGGTCAATCACATTTTCAAGGTCTTTCACCTGATGTGTGGAAATCACGACCGTTGAATCATCGCTGGTGAACTGCATCAGAGCCTTACGGAACTGTGCCTTTGAAGGTATATCCAGCCCATTGGTCGGCTCGTCCATAAAGATGTAGCGGCAGGAGCAGGCGAGGGCGAAGGAAATATGTGTTTTCTTGAGCTGTCCGGCTGACATCCTGTCCATTCTGTTGTTCACGGGAACCTCAAAAAGTTCCAGAAGGCGTGTGAAGGTATCCATTGAGAAACCGTTCCAGAACTTGCCGTAGTTGCGGGCGAAATCCGCAGGTTTCATAGTGATGTCCATCACCTCGTCGCTGAGGTAGTAAATCTCTGAAAGCAGTTCGGGCTTTCTGTCGAAAGGTTTGAAACCGTCTATGTCTATGCTGCCTGTCTGAGGCTTCTTGAGTCCGCAAAGGAGGGTGAGAAGCGTGGTCTTGCCGACTCCGTTTTCTCCGAGCAACCCGTAGATTCTGCCGGGAAGAAGTTCCATCGAGATGTTCTTCAGTACGGCATTTGCTCCGTAAGAGAAGGATAAGTTATTGATTGTTATCATAATAGTGAGTGTTTTGTTTTTCGTTTATTAGTGTGTTACTTAACTAATACACCGCAAAGGTAAGGCAATATTTATTATTTCCAAAGTTTTTTTCATTTTTTTGTTCAAAAATCTTTTCCGGTAAAATTTAAGAGTCAAAAAAATGCCAAATTCCATAAGGATTGCATATATTTGCGTAATTGTGCCCTTACTAAGGGCTGAAATGGATAATTTTAATACATTATATATATGAAAGTAGCAGTAGTAGGAGCCACAGGACTTGTGGGAACCAGAATGTTGCAGGTTCTTGCCGAAAGGAATTTTCCGGTGACCGAACTTTATCCGGTTGCATCGGGCAAATCAGTGGGCAGAAAAGTTGTCTTCAAGGGTAAGGAATATGAGGTAATTTCAGCGGAGGATGCCATAGCCAAGCGTCCGGATCTTGCGCTGTTTTCAGCAGGCGGAAGTGTTTCAGCCGAGCTTGCTCCCCGTTTTGCAGAGGTGGGATGCCGCGTGGTGGACAATTCTTCACAGTGGAGAATGGACCCGACCAAGAAACTCGTAATCCCGGAAATCAACGGAGACTGTCTTGAGGAAAGCGATATGATTATCGCCAATCCGAACTGCTCCACCATCCAGATGCTCATAGCCATTGCCCCTCTCCACTACCGTTACACAATCAAGAGAATCGTGGTGTCCACCTACCAGTCCGTATCCGGCACAGGCTACAAGGCTCTGAATCAGATGAATGCGGAACGCGAAGGCGGCAAGTGGGGTGAATATCCTGCAGTCTATCCTTGCCCTATAGATATGAACATCCTCCCTCATATCGACGTTTTCCAGGACAATGGCTACACCAAGGAGGAAATGAAGATGGTGAACGAGACCCACAAGATTCTGGATCCTTCAATCAAGGTGACTGCAACAACGGTGCGCGTGCCTGTGACCGGCGGACATTCTGAGTCGATAAATCTTGAGTTCGAGAAACCGTTCACGCTTGAGGACGTGCGCAAGGAAATTGCTGCCTTCCCCGGTGCAGTGGTGCAGGACGACCCTCAGAACAATGTCTATCCTATGCCTCTGTTCGCGGCGGGCAAGGATGAAGTTTTCGTGGGCAGAATCCGCAGGGACGAGTCTGTGGAAAACGGCCTTAACCTCTGGTGCGTGGCGGACAACATACGCAAGGGAGCGGCCACGAATGCGGTTCAGATTGCACAGCTTCTGATTGAAAAGGGATATCTGAAAGCTTAGTTTAACAAAGAAATGTTCAGCAAAGAGATTTATATAAACAGGCGTGCCGAACTGCTCAGGCGAATGTCCGGGCAGGGTGGAATAGCGATTTTTCCGGGCAATGCAGACGCTCCTGCCAATTATAGGGGCAATGATTACAAGTTCCGCCAGGAGAGTACCTTCTTGTATTTCTGGGGTATAGACCAGCCTTTTTACGCGGCTGTGTTGGACCTCGATACTGGCGGGGAGACTCTTTTCGCGGATGATGTGGATATTGACGACATTGTCTGGATGGGACCACAGCCGTCCGTGCGCTCGATTGCGGAATATGTCGGAGTCGGGGAGAGGTTCGGTGCGGCTGCCGGGGAGGTTTCGGCTCCATACGCGGGGTTTGCGGACTATGTGAAAAAGGCTGTTGCACAGGGACGCAAGGTGCATTTCCTGCCTCAGTCGCGCTATTACAACTGCCTGCTGCTCTCCAGCTTGCTGAACATTGATGCTCAGGAACTCAACCGCAGGTTGCCTGCCTCAAAAGTGGCCTCTGAGCCCCTTGCAAGGGCTGTGATAGGGATGCGTCTGGTAAAACAGCAATGCGAAATTGAGGAAATCGACAAGAGCTGCGACCTGGGCATACGTATGCACACCGCAGCCCGGGAAGGCTGTGTGCCCGGCGTGCTTGAGCAGAGCATCGTGGGCCGTATGGACGGTATAACCCTTTCCGAAGGCTGGGGAGTTTCCTTCACCACCATCCTGTCCCAGAACGGCGAGACCCTGCACAACCACCGCCACGACCAGATTATCACTCCGGGAAGGCTCCTGCTCGTGGATGCCGGAGCGGAAAGCAACACCCATTATGCCTCGGATTTCACCCGCACCTACCCTTGCTCGGGCAAGTTCACATCCAAGCAGCGTGAGATTTATGACATTGTGCATCAGTGCAATGAGTTTGCATTCTCGATGGTCCGTCCGGGCATCAGCTACCGTGAGGTCCACATCGCGACGGTCACCCGTATGCTTGAGGGGCTCAAGAGCTTGGGAATAGTGAACGGAGACCCGGCCCAGATGGCCGCAGACGGTATCGGAGGGCTGTTTATGCCTCACGGACTGGGCCACAATATGGGTCTCGACGTGCACGATATGGAGGACATAGGAGAGGATTTGGTGGGCTATGACGATGACCAGAAGAGGGAAGGGGGAATCGGACTTGCCAACCTGAGGATGGCCCGCCGCCTTGTGCCGGGCAATGTCGTTACGGATGAACCGGGCATCTATTTCATTCCTGATCTGATTGCCCAATGGAAGAGGGATGGTCTGGACAGAGGCCGTGTGAATTACGCCCTGCTTGAGCGGGAATATCTGAATTTCGGGGGCATACGCCTCGAGGACGACGTTCTGGTGACTGCTGAAGGTGCACGTCGTCTCGGCTCTTCCCGTCTCCCGATAGCATCTTCAGACATAGAGGAACTTATGAAATGAAAGGCCTGATTGCAGGAGAGATCAGGCGGACTCAGTGCTGTCACTCTCAACCACAATAGTTTCCCTGGGTACAAAATAATACTTTTCAAGCTCATACGCCGTCTGCGGGTCCGGAACCGTAATGATTTCCGCCCTGCGGATGGCTATTTTGTGCCTTATATTCAACCAATGCCGTTGCAACCAGCCATAGCCATCCCTCTGGTAAAGAAAAGCCAGACTTTCAATTTGTAACACCCGTCGTCCTATGTCGTCCCTGTATTCCTTCATAATGTCATTTTGAGAATGCGAAAGTAAGAAAAATTTTGCTATTATTTCAAAACAGAGTATCTTTGCAAACTTGACCTAAGGTTCCTTTTCCTATTTCATAGAGAAAGAGGAACCTGTTTTGGTGAATAATAAATTACTATTTGATGAGAAGATTGAAGTTCTTTCTGACCGTATTTCTGATGATTTCCTTCTGGGGGCAGGCTCAAGCTCAGAATCGCGTAAAAATCACAGGTACAGTCACTTCGTCCGAGGATCACCAGCCCCTTGTGGGAGCTGCGGTAATCGACTCCGCCGGCAATGGCGTTATAACCGACCTCGATGGACATTACGAAATCATAGCCGACAGTGCCAGCAAACTGGTTTTCAGCTGTTTCGGCTTTCTTGACGTGGAAAAGACCGTCCCGGATATGGATTCCTGTATCCTCGATGTGGCATTGGAAACCGAAACTTTGAAGCTGGAAGACGCGGTGGTCATAGCCTATGGAGTCCGCAGGAAAGGCACTGTAACCGGTTCTGTGTCAACCGTCAAGGCCGATAAACTCGAGAACACCCCGGTGCCGGCATTCGACCAGGCTCTGCAAGGTCAGGTGGCCGGTCTGAGCGTACTTTCCTCCACCGGTGAGCCTAGCGCTTCCGCTACAATGGTCATAAGGGGTACGAACTCAATCAATTCCGGCACTGCACCTCTTTATATATTGGACGGAGTGGCCATTTCCGCGTCCGACTTCAACACCATAAATCCGGCAGACATAGAAAGTATGTCAGTGCTCAAGGACGCATCGTCCACATCCATCTACGGTGCCCGCGCCTCCAACGGCGTAATAGTCATCACCACCAGAAGGGGACGCAATATGGAGAAGGCCAACGTGAGTCTCAAGGCACAGTTCGGTGTTTCATCCATAGCCTACGGAAACTGGGACCTGATGAACACGGCCGAGAGAATCCAGTATGAAAAGGAGACGGGAATGGATGCGGGACAGGACTATGCTCTGCTTTCCCAGACCGACGTCAACTGGCTGGATGCAGTCTTCAACAAATTCGCCATACTCCAGAATTATGAAGTCGCTGTTTCCGGAGCCACAGACAAGACCAACTATTTCGTCTCCGGAGCCTACTACAACCAGGACGGTATTGCTCCGGCTTCCGGCTTCGAGCGCTACTCCTTCAGAACCAATTTCGAGCAGAGACTCGGCTCCAAGGTCAAGATGGGAGTGAATATGATGCTCAACTATCAGAACATTCAGCAGGCGGACGAAGGCAACTACACACTCGTTACCCCGATTTCAGCAGCCCGGTTCATGCTTCCGTACTGGAATCCTTATCGTGAAGACGGCTCCCTCGCCTCCATTTCCGACGGCAGCTGGAAGGGACAAGGGCAGAATCCTCTGGAGTGGATTGCCAACAACCCTATGAAATACAAGAAATACAAGGCATTGGCAATGGGCTTTGTGGAAGCGGATCTTTACAATGGTTTGACCTTCCGTTCCCAGTTCTCTGCCGACTATTCTCACAGCACCGGATTCGGACAGTCCTTCCCGAGTTATACCCCTAATCTTGGGGAAGGCACAGCGTCGAGATCTTCTTCCGATGTGCTCAATTTGCAGATATCCAACACCTTGACCTATAAATTCAACCTATCCAACATACACGATTTCACCTTTATGCTCGGTCAGGAGGGTGAAAACTATCACGCAGAAGGCTTCTCGGTGACAGGCAAGGGGCAGACCAACGACCTGCTCACCGACGTCGCTTTCGCAACCAGAGTGACATCCTGGAGCAGTTATGCCGACTCTGACTATGCCCGCGTGTCTTTCTTCGGCAGGGGCGAGTACAGCTACTCCAACAAATACTTCCTTGAGGCTTCAGTCCGGACCGACGGCTCGTCCCGTTTCGGAAAGAACAACCGCTGGGGTGTGTTCGGAGCCGTTGGCTTTATGTGGAACCTTCGCAACGAGGACTTCGCAGCACCAGCAAGGGACTGGCTCACCAATGCCCAGATTTCCTTCAGCAGCGGAACAGCCGGCAACTCCTCCATTCCCAACTACGAACATATGGAATTGCTCGGAGGCTTTGGTAACTATGTGGGAGACAGTGCAATGCGTCCGACCCAGCCGGGCAATGAGGACCTGACCTGGGAGAGTTGCTGGACCACCAACCTCGGTTTTCACGCAGGTTTCTGGAACAGGCTCAATGTGGATTTGGAATTCTACAACAAATACACCACCGATATGCTTATGGCCGTGCCTCTGTCATACGCTCAGTCCAATGGCTATGGCTACCGCTGGGAAAATGTGGGAGGAATGGTCAACACCGGAGTCGAATTCAATCTTGCAGCAGACATACTCCGCATAGGAGACTTCTCCTGGAATGTCAATGCCAACTTCGGCTACAACCTCAACCGCATCACTGAACTCTACAATGGGGTCACCGAATATGAGAATGCCAACACAAACACAAAACTCGTGGTCGGACATCCTCTCGGTGAATTCTATATGAACCGTTTCGCAGGCGTGAACCCGGCCAATGGAGATGCTCTCTGGTACGACAAGGACGGCAACATCACCAATGTCCTCAGGGACAGCGACAGGGTGCTTCTCGGCAAGAGCTGCAATGCTCCGTTCTCGGGAGGTTTCGGTACCGTTTTCTCCTGGAAGGGCTTGAGTGTCAGTGCCCAATTCAGTTTTGTGGCAGGCCGCTATATGGTCAATAATGACCGCTATTTCGACGAGTCCAACGGAAGGTTCGCGACCTACAACCAGTCCCGCCGTCTGCTTGAAAGGTGGAAACAGCCGGGCGACATCACGGATATCCCGCGTCACGGTGTATTCACGGAATTCGACAGCCGCCTGCTGGAAGATGCATCTTTCCTGAGGCTGAAGAACCTTATGGTTTCCTACACCTTCCCGAAGGTGCGCATTTACTTGCAGGGACAGAACCTCTTTACGGTAACCGGCTTCAGCGGCCTCGATCCTGAAGGAGTGGCAAACATCTATGCGGCACAGTACCCTATGTCCCGCCAATTCACCTTCGGACTTGACCTGATGTTCTAAAAAGATGATGATTATGAAGAATATATACAGCCGAATACTGATATTAGGAACTGCCTTCCTGCTGGCCGTGTCCTGTCTGGAGAAAGTTCCCGGAGACTATGTTCCCATCGACAAAGGTATGAACACTGTCACGGATGCGGAAGAGATTGTCAACGGAATTTACAACACATTCAAGGGCGGCAGTCTCTACAGCGGTTATCTCACTCTCTGCCCGGACATACAGTGCGACCTTGTGCACGCCGTCCAGGGCAATTCCAACACCTATGTGAACATCTGGCAGTGGGACATACTTTCGGGCAATGCAGAGGTGGAGGCAGTCTATGCCGGACTCTATGCTGCAATAGGCCAGTGCAACTACTATCTCGACAAGGTGGAACAGCTCAAGGCCAGGCTCACGGATGATACTGAAATCCAGCAGTTGGACGCCCTTACGGGTGAGACTTATTTCTGCAGGGCACTTGCCTACAGTGAACTCATAAAGCTCTTCTGCAAGGCCTATGACCCGGCGACTGCGGAGAATGAACTCGGAGTGGTGCTCGCCACAAGCTATTTCGGGCAGAAACCTGCAACCAGGGACAATCTCAAGAATTCCTATGCTCAGGTCATTGCAGACCTGGTTGAAGCGGACAAATATCTGGACCCGGACGACAATGCCTACAACGCCATCTACGCGAAAAATGCTGCAGTGCACGCTCTCTGGGCAAGGGTGGCCCTCTATATGCAGGATTGGGATGCTGCAATAGAGCACTCTTCCGATGTAATCGACAGCGGCATCTTTAAACTTGCCGACTGCAATTCCAACTACAGCTCCACCCAGACCCTTCTGCAGTACCTGTGGAATGGAGATGCTTCATTTGAAATCATTTTCAAGCTCGGCTACACCTCCACTTCCTATGGTTCCCCTCAGGGTGCTGTCTTCCTGAACTTCACCCGCGACTACTATTACTATTACCCGGACTTTGTGCCGTCTCAGCCTGCCCTGGACCTCTATCAGAGCGGAGACCAGCGCTACGGAGCCTATTTCCGCACTCTCCAGACAGGTTACAGCCACCAGTTGAGCTGTCCTCTTCTGGTGAAGTATTACGGCAACGAGGGACTCATAGACCTGAAGATCTACCACCGCAATATGCCGAAGATTCTCCGTCTGGCAGAGCAGTACCTCATACGTGCCGAAGCATATTGCCGCAAAGGCAGTTATGCGAAAGCCAGTGCCGACCTTACCACTTTGCGCAAGTCCCGTTTCACCACCGGAGGCAATCTTTCTGTCAACGAGTCCAACTGGCTTGAGACCATTTCCGCCGAGAGGGTGAGGGAACTCTATATGGAAGGTTTCCGTCTTCAGGACCTCAAGCGCTGGCATATGGGTTTTGAAAGGAAGGACCAGACTTCCTGCGTGAAGGAGGGAGGCTCGCTCAAAGTGGCGGCGGACGACCCTCTGTTCGTCTGGCCAATCCCTCGTAACGAACTCGAGGCACCCGGTTCGCAGATTCAACCTAACGAGAGCAACAGATGATGAAAAAGACCTTATATATATTGGCGGTTCTTGCCTCAGTGATTGCTTCCTGCTCCAAGAACACGAATATCTACGAAGCCGACGAATACGTTATGTTCGCCGACACGCTCAAAATATATCCCGTACAGGAGGATGTGGAATATTTCAGCATCCCTGTCGTTTCCACTGTCAAGAGGAATTACGACAGGACTTTCGGAGTTGAAATCATAGATGCGGAAAGTGATGCCATAGAGAAACTGCAATACAGCCTCAAGTCCAACACCGTGACCATCAAGGCGGGAGAGGTGAGGGCGGATGTCCTGGTTCACGGCATCTATGACAATCTTGACCCTGCGAAAACGCCGCAGATAAAGCTGTCACTGGTGATGCCGGAAGAATTGGAAATGCCTGCCTACGGGCGTAGTACCAAGGTTCTGCTCCAGAAGTGCTGTCCTTTCGATGTGAATAGTTTCACTGGCTGGTGCGTGCTCTCCTCCACTTTCCTTCAGTCCTACAACCCTTACGGTTCTTATCAGAGACTGGTGAAGACTGTCCTGAATCCGGACAGGGAGAACAGCATCATCTGCAAGGACTGGATGCTCAAGGGCTATGACATTGAAATGGATTTCGACAACTCCGACCTGCTGGCTCCAAGCGTGGAAGTGCCTGCAGACCAAGTGATGAGTGACGAGGGCTCCTTCTTTGGAATGACCCACGGGGACGACCGCATATTGATAAGGACAAGTTCCTATGCCCCGTCCTATTTCAGTTCCTGCGGCAACTATCTCTATGTCTGGACTCAGATGTATGTCTATGATCTCAACACCTATATCGGCAGCGTAGGACATTTCTACACCGTGATGGAATGGGTGAGCGACGAAGAGGCAGCCCGCCTGAAACGGGAAGGTATGACCTGCGACACATATATGGAAAATTAAAGTGTATTAATCTATAGCGTTATGAAAACTAATTTTTTGAAAGTAGTCATGGCTCTGTTGGGAGTAGGCTGCATCCTGGCAACCTCCTGCTTGAAGACTCAGGAGACTTTGAAGCCTGTTTTTCCTGAGAACAAGGTGGTGAAGACCCTCTCTGCCGGAGAAAGCACCGACATAGAGTTCGAGGCCAATCAGGACTGGACTTTGAAAGTTCAGGGCGATGGAGCCGGCAATTATTTCGGAATCATTGACGAAGGCATAATGGAAACAAGCGTGAGCGGAAAGGCCGGACATCAGACTGTGACTGTAGGCTTTTCGGCTGACGAGGATTTCGATGTGGACCGTGTATGTGCAGTTGTCCTCGAAATGGGCGGCGAGTCCAGGGAGATTGCACAGCTTACCAAGATGCGCGGAAACCGTGTACTCAATGTCTATGCGGCTGTTGTGGACGAATTCGACTTCAAGAAGAACGGAGACAGCTACGAATATCCGGAAGAGACTGCTTCAAGTCTGACACTTGTGACTTTTGCAGGCAAGACCACTTATTCCCTTCCGATAAAAGTCGTTTCCAATTTCAAGTGGCTGCTCAATACCGATTCACAGTATGTGAATGCAAGTGTGACTGAGGCCAATGCTGAAGGGGAAGAAACGGAAGTTCTCCTTTCTCTCAAGACTGATGAGTCCCTTGCCGCAGGTGCCACAATCGATATCAAATTCCTCACTTCCGAAGAAGAGGGTGCTCCTGCATATACATATCAGCTGACCATTCCGGCATTTGGACAGAGGATGGAAATTGACAACCAGTCCACCCTCCATTTCAATAAGGAAGGGCAGCTTCTAATGCCTACCGGGAGTTTCGCTGACCAGCCTGGTATCTGCTATGTTCTTGGTCCTAAGGGCTCTAAAATCAAGGCTTTGGAGTGGAATGCTGAAAAGGGATGGTACGAGACCAGCTTCGCATCTTGGGTCCACGCTGACCTTCCGTTTGATGATGAAAAGGGATATTTGCAGAATGCAATCGGTCAGATTACTGTAGACGCTAATGATGGAGCCGAGAGATATGCTGACATTCTCGTTCTTCCTGCAAAATATGCAAATCTGACAGCTGCACAGTTGTGCAATGAACAAGGAACAGATATCCTAGACGACTACAAACAATATCTGGTGACCAAAGAAAATGAAGACGGAAAGTTTGCTCCTGTCAGACTTGTTCAGGAAGGCACAAAACTGGAATTCGTAAGTTTTGACACCAGTGTGATTGAGCCTTATTTCGCAACACTTGAGCCGGGCGAAAGCTGGATGGTGGACCAGTTCGGAGCCACTTCCGTTTATTGCCTCACTTACTCCGACGAAAATTCTGAATGTGTGCTCAAGTTCCTGGATGAAGTCTCATCTTATGAAATATATGACATTGACTGCAACCGTCTGAGCGAAAATGATATGGAGACCTTCTGGCTGAAGGCCAATCTCTATCAGAACAACACAAGGGGCCGCGTTTATATGAACCCGGACGCATATCAGTCAATCAGAAACGAAGATCCTGAATCCTTCATCGTCCTGAATGATGCCGAAGGCAATGCCCTTGCTGCCATCCAGTGCAAGTACACCTCAAACGGTGGTGGAGAAGAAGGCGATTTGTTCACCATCACCCAGGGTAACGGTACGGTTACTCCAATTACCTCTGGCGACCTTTATGAAGGTATTTGTGGTAACTTTAGCATAGATGAGGATAAGGTATTCGACATTACAGTTTCCAGTACGTCTACGATAATCCAATCTTCTGTGGCAGTAAGCGGCTCCAACTTGTACACATTGGATGGGAACAAAGTTAATGATGGAAGTCTGTCACTTGAAGGTGCTTCTGAAAATTCGTTCTATCTCTATATCGGCGAAAGTGTTACAGAGAAAACATCCTGGATTGTGGTATTGAAGGATGTGAACAGCGTGAACTTCGGAGCTTTCATATTCACCTACGATCCCGAGGCCACAATAGGTTCCGGTCCATTCAGTTTCGCATATCCGGAAATGGTTAGAAATGCAGAACTGTCCAGATGCACGGGCGAACACCTCGCAGCGGTCAAGGGCGAATTGTCTGGCGTAAGTGAGGATGTCGTTTACGAATTGAAATACACCGGGGAACCTACAATGGCTTTACTCAACGTACCCGGCAATCCACAGGGTGATGCCTCCTGGGGAAATTATGACGACGTCACCCAAAGACCTATCGATGGATACTGGTTGACCCACGAGATGCAGGGCAGCAATCAGATGTATGTTTATATGGGCGAGACAGGGAAAGTCGACTTTTTTGTGTGGAGTGACCCGGCGTCCTGGCAGGTTATTGCAGTTCTTGTCTGCACAGCCGAGAAGAGTAACTGATACAATTTGAAATGAATTTTTCCAAAATAATAAAGTACAGCATATTTGCATTGCTGGCAGTCGTATTGTCCTCTTGTGTCCGGGAAGAAAACCCGGACCTGAGGGACAGCGGCTACGGCTATGTGCAGTTCAAACTTTACAAGGATGCCTCCTACACCAAGGCATCCGGCCTGGAATATCTCCGGGATGCGTCAAAGGTGTTGGTAATGCTCAGGTATGGCGATGTCCAGATCAGCCAGACTCTGCAACTCACAGCTTCCGATTCCGAGGCTGCCGAATACGGCTTGCGCAGCGCAAAGCTCAAGCTGCTCACCGGTACCTACGAGGTGGTGGCCTACACGGTTTACAACAAACTGGATGAAGACGTGTACAAGGGCGGAACGGCAGGCAGTTTCGAAGTTGTGGAAGGAGGTCTGTCAGTCCACGACCTCACAGCCGATGTCGTGGCAAGAGGCAAGGTCCGTTTCAGTTTCATCAAGTATTTCGCTTCCGGCAGCAAGGCTGCTCCGACCAGGGAATATACCTTCGATGAAGTTGCGAGTGTGGACCTGAAAATCAGAAATGCCACAACCGGTGTGCCCACTGAGTTCAAAGACCTGAAAACCGAATTCTCCACCCATTTCTACGACAAGGATGACGTGGAGGACGGCTATATGACCTCAAGCCTCAGCTGTGACAGCGAGCAGAGTCTCAGGGCCGGGAGATATGTGGTGGAAAGCTACAATCTCAAGGACAAGAACGGGGATGTCCTCGAACTTGCCTCACCTCAGAAGGAAACCGCATTTGAAATACGGGACAATCAGACGACCGGGGTGGAAGTGCCGGTGACTATGAACGAGTCTGCCGAGTATATGAAGGATTATGCTGCCCTCAAGGAAATCTGGGAGTCGCTCGACGGGGAGAACTGGTATTATTTTGGAGAAGACTGGCCGGACGGCTCCAACTGGAATTTCAACAAATCGCCGGACCTCTGGGGAGACCAGCCGGGCGTACAGCTGCATTCCAATGGCCGCGTGGCCCTTATCAATATCAGCGACTTCGGCTTCCGGGGAGACCTCTCGCCGGCCATCGGTCAGCTGAGCGAACTTGTGGAACTCTACCTGGGCTCACACAACGACCTGAACATAGTCGAGTATGACCCTACAATGCAGAGCGGTGGAGGAAGTGCTGCCCGTTTGGAGCGTCACAAGCAGTATCTGTCTATGATTCACCCTCTCCATCAGCTTTCCGAGCCTGTGGCCAGAGCCCTTAAGGAGCATAATATCAGCATACCTGAAATCGCGCTCTACGACCGTTACACCGAGGCTGAGATTTTTGCGATGGAAAATGCTGCGGCAATAGCCCCTATGGACATCACCAGCGGCAAACTCTGCAATGGACTCACCTCCCTTCCGGACGAAATCGGGAACCTCACCAAGATGGAGCGCCTGTACATAGCCAACGGAGAACTCACAGATCTTCCTGCGTCTATGGAGAATATGGAATCCCTGCTCGAACTCGAGATTTACAACTGCCCTAAGATGCTCCGTTGTCCGGATGTCATAGGCCATTTCAAGAAACTTGAAGTCCTGAATATGGGCAACAATACTCAGTTGCTCGACGGAGAGCCTGAAAGGGTCATCGATCTCCTCTCCAAGAGCCCGGCTGCCGAGACTATACAGATTCTCTATATGAATATAGGCAATATGCAGAAACTCGACGGCGGAGCAATAGCGAAGATGAAGAAACTCGGCCTTCTGGACCTTTCCGACAACCGCATCGACACCATCACCGAGGCATTCGGAAACGAAGTGGGCCCCGTTCAGCTGTATCTGAACAACAACCGTCTGTCTTCCTTCCCTGTAAACGCGGAGGGCGTTTTCTGCAAAATGGACGACATCGAGACTTTCAGTGTAAGCAACAACCTCTTCACCGAGTTCCCTGACATCTTCTCTTCCGAGTCCATCTACATTATGGGTTCCGTGGATTTCTCGTTCAACCACATTTCCCGTTTCCAGAACGAGAATTCCGGCTACAAGGGCATCAATGTCACCACCCTCACCCTGAACAACAATGCGGAGCTGAAGAAATATCCGGCCTGCCTTGCCAAGTCCAAGTCCATCATTTCCAATATTGCGATGAGAGGCTGTTCGCTGGAGGAATTCGAGGACGGCTGCTTCGAGGGTGAAAAAGTCGTGGACATACAGTCTCTCGACCTGAGCTATAACCACTTGACAAGTCTGTCGGATGAACTTATTGCCACCAATGTGCCTTATTTCTACGGACTGGACATTTCCTACAACCGTCTCTCCAAGTTCCCTTTCGGCATTCTGGATTGTGCCGGGCTCACTGTGCTGGGCGTGAGGGGTCAGCGCAATGCCGACGGAGAGAGGTGCCTGAGCGAATGGCCTACGGGAATTTATAAGCACAAGGGCCTGAGGGGACTCTATCTGGGCTCCAACAACCTGGGCAAGATAGACGACACCATTTCCACCTTGATTTACTTCCTCGACATCAGCGACAATCCTGAGATTATTTTCGATGCCAGCGACATCTGTGCCGCTTATGCAAACAAGGTATATTATCTCATATATGACAAGACTCAGGAAATTCGTAACTGTGAGTATATAGCATTGGATTGAGTATGAAGAGATACAGTATATACGCCCTGTCGGCGCTCCTGCTTGCAGGCGCTTGCGTCAAGACTGTTGAACCGGATTTCAATGTGCCCTTCAGCGACATTGAGGCGGAGGCGGTCGGAGGTGACGTGAAACTCAAACTTGATTCTCCAGAGGCCTGGGTTGCCAAGACTCAGAACCCTTGGATTACCGTTTCCCCTGCCAATGGAAAAGGCTCCGCTGAATGTACTGTCAGCATTGATTCTGCCCTTGCCTTCACTCCTCGTGAGGGACTCGTGCGTTTTGAATTGCTCGGAAGCGGGGAGAGAAAGGATATTAAAGTCACTCAGAAAGGTTTTGAGTATCAGATAGTTGCCAAGGAAGAGAAGGTTGAGCTGGCCAATTATGCTCCTTTGGAAGAGCGTTGGTTCGACATAGAGGTGGCTGCCAACCTGCCTTTCAAAGTGACCGTTCCCGAGGCAGACCGGAACTGGCTTTCGTATGAGATGCCCGAGTTGGTTCTGGACCGTGGTGCCCGTCCCCGTACTGTGAAAATACGCTTCACCTGGGGGCTCAATTTCAATCAGGAACCCCGTGCCACCAAGATTGCTCTCGAACCTGTCGATGCCCAGACCGGAGTTACCGGGACCAAGAGCATAGATGTGGATCAGGCAGCAGCGGATGAAATAGAAATAGGAGTCAAGGGAGACTCCCTCGCCCTGATAGCCATCAACCAGGCTCTGGAATGCTGGACTTCCTATGACACGGCGGAAAGGATGGAACACTGGGATGGGGTGACTGTATGGAAGTCAGGTCCAGACAAGGGGCGTGTCCGTTCCGCCTCTTTCAGGCTTTTCTCCACCAAGGAGGGCATACCTTTTCAGGTCAAATACCTCACGGCAGCAGAAGAACTCACTTTCTTCGGCAACTCCAACACCTTCCTTAAGGACCTCGATCCAGGTGAGCACATCTGTGAACTTACCCGTCTCAAGAGGCTTACCATTAGTGCTTACGGACTTGTGACCCTGCCTGAGAATTTCTACAAGCTGGAAAATCTGGAGTTCCTCGATTTGTCCAGCAACAATTTCGAGAAACTGCCCGACATCCTCGATCCGAAAATTTTTACGAAGTTGCACAGCCTCATATTGAACGCCAACCAGCGTCACGTAATCTATGACCTGTACAATTCGATTGAAAAGAAACCGGGGGGATTCATCAACGAGCCGGACGTGGACGATGCCGGTAATCTCAGTTTCCCTAAGAGGTTCCTCAAGTGGGACAAGCTGGACACTCTGGTGCTTTCAGTGAACTATCTTCAGGGCAGCATTCCTGACCTGGAGGACGATCCCGATTTCCAGAAGTGGACAGCCGAGGAGGTGAATGCCTGTGACACACTGCCACAGAAACTGATAGGTCTGCCTAAGGTGCTTCCAAACACCAAGCTCCTGACTATGAATCTGAACCGTATGAGCGGAGAGCTTCCGGACTGGCTGCTCTATCATCCTTGCCTTGACCTCTGGGTGCCGGATGCACTGGTTTTCCCTCAGGAGGGTAAGGACAAAAAGGGCAACAACTGCGGATTTACCAATGCTCCCGCAAATCTGGATTATTATTATAAGGAGTACGTCAACAAGAAGTACAACCCAAACAACAAGAATAATTAATCGATGAAATTCAACAGAACCATATTGTTGGCCGCAACTGCTTTGATTGCCTGCAGCCGTATAGGGGTGGAAGAAATGCCGCGTCCTGTCGTGCCCGAGATGGGAGAGGACGTGGTGCAGGGGGAACTTCTGGTGCGCTTTGATGCCTCTGTGGCAAATATTCTCGACAAAGCCGGGCTTACCAAGAGCGGCCCTTCCAATGTCCTGACTTCCTGTGCAATTCCTTCCGTGGAGGAGGTTTTGAAGATAGCAGGGGAATATACCATCGAGAGGGTGTTCCCTGTTGACAGCCGCAGTGAGGCCTTGAGCCGCAGCGAGGGGCTGCACCTTTGGTATAGAGTCAAATTCGACGAAAATGTGCCTCTTGACAAAATCTATGCGGAACTTTCCCGGCTCGGCGAAATCAGCACAGTCAATTGCAACCGCCGTCTCAAGAAGGCCTATTCAGGCAAATCCATAGCATTCGGGGCAGCTGGCCTTGCTACAAAGGCTGCCGGGACCGGTTATTTCGACGATGAGAAGCTCAAGTTTCAGTGGCATCTTGTGAATCACGGCGATGTGGGCCCGACCAAGTTCAGCAAAGGAGCCGACGTGGGTGTGGAAAAGGCCTGGGAGCTTTGCACCGGTGACCCTTCCATCATCGTGGCTGTGCTCGACGAGGGCATAGACATAACCCACCCTGACCTCAAGGATGCCCTGTGGGTGAATGAGGGCGAAATCTGGCGCTCCCACGAAGACAATGACGGCAACGGATATCCCGGAGACGTACACGGCTACAATTTCGCGCTGGGCACTCCGATTATCTCCACTTCCGATAAAAACGACAGCGGACACGGCACTCACGTGGCAGGAGTCATAGGAGCATTGAACAACAACGGCATAGGAATCAGTTCCATAGCCGGAGGAGACGGAATTCAGAAGGGCGTGCGCCTGATGAGCTGCCAGATTTTCTCCGGAGTCAAGAGCGGCACTGTGCTCGATGAGGTGCGTGCCATCAAATATGCTGCGGACAATGGTGCAGTCATCCTGCAGTGCAGCTGGGGCTACAACTCCGGGGCTGCAAACGGATACGACTGGCAGCCTATGTACAGCACTGCTGAGCAATGGATGGCCGACAATGCCCTGGAAAGCAAGGCGCTGGACTATTTCATCCACAATGCCGGCTCACCTGACGGAGTGATTGAAGGGGGAGTGGCCATTTTTGCGGCCGGCAATGAAAGTGCACCTGCAGCCGGATTCCCCGGTGCCTACAAGGACTTTGTGTCTGTGGCGGCAACTGCGGGCGACTGGACACCGGCTGTCTATTCCAACTATGGCCCAGGCACCACAGTCTGTGCCCCGGGCGGAGACCAGGATTACTATTATGAATATGGCGAGGGGAGTCAGAAGGGAGCCATAGGCTGTGTGCTCTCAACCCTTCCTGCTACCATATCCCCGGACGGCTACGGTTATATGGAGGGAACCTCTATGGCCTGTCCTCACGTTTCCGGAGTCGTTGCCCTGGGTCTTTCCTACGCAGCAAAGTTGCACCGCCATTTCAAGGCATCCGAAATTATCGATTTGCTTTATTCCACGGCTGTTCCTGTTGAACCTATGTGGGATCTCGAAACCAAGAAGTATTACAAATACGTCACAGACCTGGGAACCAATTACTACAACTCAATGAACCTGAACAATTACAGGGGCAAGATGGGGCACGGCCAGGTGAACGCCTGGAATTTCCTCAAGGCCATAGAGGATTCAGGAGTGGAAATGACATTCCCGAATGTGACGGTGGCACTCGGAGCGGAAAGCAGATTGGAACTCGGGACCTATTTCTCCCAAACCGACGGCATTGAGGTGAAATTGGACGACACCAGCATTGCTCAGGCAAGCATATCTGCCGGCAGGCTCACGGTGCAGGGACTTGCCGAGGGGCAGACTTCAGCCACAGTCTCCGGAGCCGGCCAGTCCTACCGTTTCGTGGTGACTGTGCGAAAGAATATATCCGACGGAGGTTGGCTCTGATTTGAAAAGGTTCGGGACCATAGTTGCCTGTGCGGCTCTTTGTCAGGTGCTGTCCGCCCAAATCAGGACAGTGCCCGAGCATCTTTTGCAGGAACAGGTCAGTCCCCGCTTAAGTGCGGATTCTTCTGCCCTGAGCTTTGATTTCAAGGAACTGGACACCCCTTCCGGATTGAGCGAAGATTCCGACCCCGTGTGTCTGGAATTCCCGGTGAGGAATGTAAGCGGAAGGGAAATCAGCATAGACCGCATCACTTGCAGCTGCTCCTGTGTGAAGGTTTCGCTCTCGCAACAGGTCCTCAGTCCGGGACAGGAAGCCCTGCTTTCGGCCGTTTACTATCCCAAGGGCCATCCCGGAAAGTTCCAGAGACGGATTTACATCTACACCTCTGCTTCAGGACAGTACCCGGCTGCTGTGCTGAAAGTCAATGCCGACGTGGCGTGGAATACTGGCGTGGAAGCTGAATACCCTTATGTTTGTGGAGGCCTCAGGATCAGGCGCAAGGCAGTGGAAATATCCTCCGGATTGGAGAACATCCATATCCGTTGCTTCAATTCTTCCCCTAATCATATGACGGTCACTGCCCAGACGGCGTTTGTGCCTTTCCCGCTGACTTTCCGGTGCAAACCCGAAACTCTCCCGCCCGGGGAAGAAGGGGTGCTGATAATTGAGACAGATGCAGAACCGTCCCACAGCGGCGAGTTCCCTCTGATTCTCTCAGGCACAGGTGCCCGTCCTTCTGAATCCAAGATAATGATAATGAAAACCAAAGAATAATGAAACTCAAGACCATAATCCTTGCCGCAATCAGCATTCTGGCAATATCTTCCTGCAAAAAGGACGAGGCTCCGGCCTATCTTGAAGTGAACAGGAACAATATTTCCGGCTACTGGGAATTGTCCACCTGGAATGGGGAGGCAATCAAGGAAGGCAGCTATTTTCAGATGAATCTGGTCCGCAATGACGAGACTTTCACTATAATCCAGAATCTGGATGCATTTCCTGAGTCCCCGCGCCAAATCACGGGACGCTACGGTCTGGCCACTGACCCGGCTCTGGGAACCATCATAAGCGGTATCTATGACCACGATTCCGGCTACTGGTCGCACGATTACATCATCTCGGAGCTCACACCCACCTCGATGACCTGGACTGCCGTGGATGACCCGCTTTTCGTTCAGATTTTTACCCGAATCGACACGTGGAAGTTATGATTTTTATTGATTTTTACTAAATTTGCCTCCAAATTTTTAAAAATCATAACTATGGTCAAATATCAAATCGATGCCATCGACCAGAAAATTCTTTCATTCCTCATCAAGAATGCGAGAACTCCTTTCCTTGAGATTGCAAGGGAGTGCGGAGTTTCGGGCGCAGCCATACATCAGAGGGTCAAGAGGTTGGAGAGCAACGGAATCATCACCGGTTCCAGAATACTGGTCAAGCCTCAGGCCATAGGCCTCAACATTTGCGCATTCGTGAGCATCTCCATTTCCGAGGGCAATAAATATCCGGAAGTGGTGGAAGAACTCAAAAAAATAAATGAAGTGGTTGAATGTCACTTTGTTACGGGAAAGTATGCCCTGCTTGTGAAAATCTATTGCTTCGACCACGACCACCTTATGCAGGTGCTGGTGAACACTCTCCAGAAAATGCCTTTCGTGCAGTCCACAGACACTATGATATCCCTTGACCAGCCAATCGAGAGACAGATTTGGGTGAAGGAATATCAGAATACCAGTTTCTCCTCACGGAACAGGGATTAGACCATTCCTGCTGAGAGCAGAGCTGAAGCCATCTTCATATCCTCGGGTGTGGTGATTTTGAAATTCAGCTTTTCCCCGTCCACATAGCATATATCCACCCCGCTTCTCTCCACTACGGAAGCATCGTCCGTGAAGAGCTGGTCAAAGGGTTGGCAATAGGCCTTACGCAGCACCTCGGAATGAAAAATCTGGGGTGTTTGTGCTCCATACAGTAAGGAACGGTCCACATCTTCGTGCAGTGAAACAAGTTTACCATCCTCCTTTCCGAGTTTCTTCAGGGTGTCCGTACAAGGCATCACAGGCACCACGGCCGGATGCTCTTCAGCAAGGTCGAAAAGCCTGCGTATCAAAGTATTGGAAACAAACGGACGCACCCCGTCGTGCACTGCCACAGAGGCTCCTTCCGGTATGGTCTGAACCGCGTTGCGCACGGAATGGAAGCGCGTAATTCCGCCTTGTACAAAACGCTGACGCACCACCATTGCGTGGGAATAGCAATACTCCTTCCAATACGGCACCCAGTCCGGGTTTATGACCGTCAGCACCTTCAGGTCCGGGCACGCTTCCACGAACCTCTCGATGGTCCTGTGCAAAATTGCCTTGCCATCCAGTTGAACATATTGCTTGGGCAAATCTCCGCCCATCCTGACACCCTTGCCGGCCGCAACCACGATTAAATACTTCTGCCGTCCCATATGGAAATATACTTTCTGCAAAGTTACCTATATTGGCGGAATTGCAAAATTTTGCTTAACTTTACGGGTTGAAATTTTTTCATAGAGGCAAGCCTCCGGATAATAGGAATTAACGAGCAAAACAGAGATAAAAATGGCATTTTCATTCTTGACACAGGAGTTGGCAATCGACCTCGGAACCGCCAATACCGTGATTCTTCAGAACGACCAGATTGTACTTGACGAGCCGAGCATCGTGGCCATCGACATAGTTACCGGCAAACCCATAGCCCTCGGCCACAAGGCCAAGACGATGCAGGGTAAGGAAAACCCGAAAATAAAAACCGTAAGACCGCTGAAAGACGGAGTCATAGCAGACTTCGACGCTGCGGAGATGATGATAAGAGGCTTTATCAGACAGATCAACTCCACCCGCAGAAGTCTTTTCCAGCCAAACATCAAGATGGTGGTGGGCATACCTTCAGGAAGTACCGAAGTGGAGAAGAGGGCAGTCAGGGACTCCTCCGAGCACGCTGGCGGAAAGGACCTCTACCTAATTTATGAGCCTATGGCATCGGCCCTTGGTATAGGTCTGGACGTGCAGGCTGCAAAGGGAAATATGATTGTGGACATAGGAGGAGGAACCACTGAAATCGCAGTGATTTCCCTCGGCGGAATAGTGGTGCAGGACAGTATCAAGGTGGCCGGAGACGTGTTCACGGGTGATATTCAGCAGTTTATGCGTCAGCAGCACAATATCCGTGTGGGTGAGAGCACGGCAGAGCAGATCAAAATCCGCGTCGGCTCGGTGCTCACCAAGCTTGAGGAGGAACCGGAGCCTATGATTGTGAACGGTCCTAACCTTATGACGGCCCATCCTGTGGAAGCTACAGTCACATATCAGGAAGTGGCCACCTGCCTGGACAAATCCATAGCCAGAATCGAGGCCGGAGTTCTCCACGTTCTGGAGCAGACCCCTCCTGAGCTCTATTCGGACATAGTTCAGGGCGGTATCTGGCTCTCCGGAGGAGGCGCGCTCCTGAGGGGACTTGCAAAACGTCTCACAGACAAGGTGAACATTCAGTTCCATGTGTCCGAAGACCCTCTTCGCGCAGTTGCCAGAGGTACCTGCACAGCACTCAAGCATACGGACGACTATTCATTCCTGATGCGATAGATGCGGAAACGGAACAATCCCATAACGACGGTTGTTTCTGTGGCTGTCTTCATTCTGCTGGAGGCAGCCTCCCTGTTCATACTGCACGCCAACAATGAAATTCAGAGAAGTTGGTTCGGGGCTATAGGTCAGTTTACAATGAAGGTCCTCTGGGGCGGAGGAGAGACAATCCGGGACTATTTCAGGCTACGCAGCTGCAACGACTCCCTTGCGATTGAGAATTTCCGTCTGATGCAGGAAAATGCAAGGCTCAATGCAATACTGGACCGGGCCGATGTGTCGGGAGTTGCTCCGAACACTGATTCCAGGTTCAGTTACACGGGAGCCTACATCGTCAAGATGAGCTGCAACCGTCAGCACAATTATCTCATAATAGACAAAGGGGCCCGGGATGGGATTGTCGAAGGTTCCGGGATTATTACCCCGAAAGGTGTAGTGGGAATCGTTGAGGCTGTGAGTGATAATTACAGTTATGCCATAAGCCTGATGAACCGGGATATGAATGTGAGTGCACGCTTGCGCAGGGAAGGTCCAGTGGGAGCACTCAGCTGGAACGGGCACAGCAATGCCACTCTTTGCGAAATTCCCCATCATCTGATGACTGAACTGGGTGATACGGTTTACAGTAGCGGCTATTCTACCATTTTTCCCAAGGACATACCCCTTGGAGTGACTGTGGATTCGCGTCTGAAGGACGGGGCCACCTGGGAACTTGAAGTGAAATTGTTTGAGGATTTCAGCAGACTCAAATATGTTACGATAGTCACAAATCTAGATACGGCTGAAATGCTCAATCTTGAAAAGGAGGGTGAGGATGAACAGAAATGACAGATTGATTTATTTCGCCATCTTCATTGTGGTGCTGGCCCAGCTTGTAATCTGCAACTATCTCTTTCTGGGGCCTTTGGCCACCTTGACCCTGCTGCCGGTGGCTGTGCTCTTCATTCCGCTCAAGCATAAGTCAGCTGCGGCAATGCTGTTGGCTTTCCTTATGGGACTGCTTGTGGATTGGCTTTCAGACGGGGTTCTCGGTCTCAATGCTGCGGCTCTGGTGCCGGTGGCTTTTGCCAGAGACTTCCTGATCCGTCTTTTCGTGGGAGAGGACACGGTGGTGCGTATGGATCCGGTGACAGTGAACAAGCCGGGGTGGTTCCGTATGATAGCTATGATTTCCGTTGCAATCCTGCTTTTCCTGCTGGTCTATGTGCCTTTGGACAGTGCAGGGGAGCGTAGCCTGGGTTTCAATGCGGCACGTATCGGCATTTCCTATGCTGTCAGCCTGCTGGCGGGAATAGCCCTGGCAAATGTATTCTCCAACCTCAACAAAAGGGAACAGTTATGATACTGGACCGCAAGACAAAGTTGCTCTTCGGTCTGGGAGCTGTGGCTGTCACGCTGATAGCCAGGCTCTTCGTCATCCAGATTATAGACGACAAATACAAAATCGACTCTTCCAACAATTCGATGGTCTATTCCACCATCTACCCCACCAGAGGAATCATACACGACCGCAACGGCAATATCCTCGTGGGCAACAAGGTGGTTTATGACCTGCTCGTAACGCCCAAGGAAGTGAAAGCTTTCGACACTCTCGAATTCTGCACTGCCCTGGCCATAGAGCCCGAATTCGTAAAGGAGAAGATGGCCGAGTACCGCAGATTCCGCAGCCGCATCGGATGGCAGACTCTGACCTTCCTCAAACAGCTGCCTCCGGAGAGATATATGAAATTCGCGGAAATCTCCTACAAATTCCCCGGATTCAGGGGACAGGCGCGAAGTGTGAGGGAATATCCATACAATGCAGGAGGAAACCTGCTGGGCTATGTCTCCGAAGTGGATGCGGATTTCATAAAGAAACATCCTGACGAATACCGCAGCGGAGACTATGCGGGCAAGACAGGAATAGAAGCGGCTATGGAAAAGGAACTAAGGGGAGAAAAGGGCTACAATATCTATCTGCGCAATTCCAGCAACCGCATTGAGACCCGTTTCAGAGACGGGGAAATGGACAAGGAAGCCGTGCCGGGCAATGATATCACGACCACCATTGATGCCGAACTCCAGCACTATGGGCAGATGCTTATGGCAAACAAGGTGGGGTCCCTAGTGGCAATCGAGCCTTCCACCGGAGAAATACTCACGATGGTCTCCAGCCCCGGAATTGATGTGGAAATGCTCGCGGACATAGGCACCCACTATTCCGAAATTTCCAAAAATCCATACAAGCCTATGTTCAACAGGGCCGTGCAGGCTCCATATCCCCCGGGCTCTGTGTTCAAGCTCGTGAATGCTCTCATAGGGCTTCAGGAGGGAGTGGTGTATCCGGGCACACTGCATCCTTGCTCGAAAGGCTACCACTTCGGCAAGAACAAATTGGGCTGCCACGTGCACAAATCGCCTCTCAACCTGGAGGAATCCATAATGATGTCCTGCAACGCCTACTATTGCTATGTGCTGAGGGACATACTGGACAATCCGAAATACGGGGGAGTTGCCGAAGGGATGGATGCCTGGCACGACTATGTGCAGTCTTTCGGTTTCGGACAGAAACTCGGCAGCGACTTCCCGTCTGAGCTCGGGGGCTTCGTGCCGGATGCCAAGTATTACGACAAACGCTACCGCAAGGGAGGATGGAAGTCCCTGACGGTCATTTCCCTTTCCATAGGACAGGGAGAGTTGGGATGCACTCCACTGCATCTTGCCAACCTTTGCGCCACCATAGCCAACCGGGGATTCTACTACATTCCTCACATCATCAAGGACTCGGACAATTACAAGATTGACAACAAGTACAGGGAAAAGCACTACACCGCAGTGGACACCTGCCATTTCCCTAAAGTCATAAACGGAATGTACCGTGCGGTGAACAGCGGATACGGCTCAGGAGGTACGGCGAGCGTGGCGGAAGTCAAGGGACTTGAGATTTGCGGAAAAACCGGAACCGCGCAGAACCCGAGGGGAGACGACAATTCCGTATTCATCTGCTTCGCGCCGAGAGAAAACCCGAAAATCGCAGTGGCCGCCTATGTGGAGAACGGAGGATTCGGAGCAGCCTGGGCCGCCCCCATTGCCTCGCTGCTGGTGGAAAAATACCTCAACGGGGAAATTTCCGACAAGCGTAAGCCTCTGGAGGACAAGATGTTGAATGCCGACCTTATGTACAAGGTGAAAAAGAATTGACGGATATGGGACTGTATGATTCCAGAAATAATCGCCGCAGCTTCAGCCAGACCATAGACTGGTGGCTGATAGCCTGCTATTTCATCATCACGGTCATAGGCATAATGAATATCTACGCTTCTGTACATTCAGTGGACGGGGGCAATATCTTCGACCCTTCCCTGCGCAGCGGAAAGCAGATAATCTGGCTGGGCATATCCCTGGTTGCCGCAACCCTCATCCTTTTGGCCATACCGCCCCGGCTCTACGAGGGCTTGTCTGTGCCCATCTATGTACTCACTATCCTGCTGCTCATCCTGGTGATTTTCATTGGCGGTGACGTGAAAGGCTCCCGCTCGTGGATTTCCCTGGGCCCGGTGAAATTCCAGCCTGCCGAGATTTCCAAAATAGCCACCTCCCTGATGCTGGCAAAGCTGATGAGCCAGACGGACTATAAAATCGGAAATGTCAAGGACTTCCTCATTACCGCACTGATTATTCTGGTCCCTATGCTTACCATAGTGCTGCAGAAGGAGACCGGTTCAGCCCTCGTATATTGCGGATTCATTTTCATGCTCTACAGGGAAGGACTTTCAGGATGGTACATTGTGGCGGCGGGGCTTGCTATCCTTATTTTCATTCTCACGCTCACCACAAGCTCCTATTTCGCGATTTTCGGACTCTATTTCCTGCTGATAATCTACCTGGGGCTGAAGGACGGAAGGTGGATACTCCTGCTCTCTGCCGGCATCCCGGCCGCCGTGCTTTTCGGAATGTTGCCCTGGCTTTTCGGCATCATCGGGGAAAAGATAGATAATCCGGATTCCTTCTTTTTTCTCATAAAGCCCATCTATTTCCTCCTTGCGATGATTGCCGGAGTGATACCGTTCATCATTCAGTCGGCCTACAGGAAACGCCACTTCTACAGTTACATTGTGGCTGCAGGAATGGTTGCGGGCATATTGTTCTCTTTCTCCACCGACTTCATTTTCAACAACATACTCCAGGACCACCAGAGGGGCAGAATCGAAGTCCTGCTGGGCCTGAAGGAAGACCCTTCGGGAGTGGGCTACAATGTGAACCAGTCTATGATTGCCATAGGTTCCGGAGGGGCATTCGGCAAGGGCTATCTGCAGGGCACCCAGACCACTTTCGGTTTCGTGCCTGAGCAGAGCACCGACTTCATTTTCTGCACCATAGGCGAGGAATGGGGCTTCTTCGGCTCGGCTGCGGTAATTCTTCTCTATGTTTTCCTCATCTGGCGGATCATCCACGATGCTGAAGAGAGCCGGGAAGCATTCACCCGCATCTACGGCTACTGCATAGCCAGTTGCATATTTATGCACCTGTTCATAAACATAGGTATGACCATAGGCTTGATGCCGGTGATAGGAATACCTCTGCCTTTTGTCAGCTACGGAGGCTCGGCACTGCTGTCCTTCTCTCTTATGCTGTTCATTTTCATAGCCTTGCGAAAGAATGAAAAAAAATATTTCTGATATGAAAAAACTTATCCTATGCCTTGCTCTGCTCTTGCCTTTGATTGCTCAGGCGCAGACCCCGATTGAACAGCAGTCCTGGAAAAATGACTGGGACTATGATTTCAGGGCAATGAGGTCCAATGAGATTCCTTCCTTCAAGTGCCCTTATGACGATTACATCCAATATGCTCCGGCAGCAGCCCTGCTCATCACCAAGGCCTGCAAGGTCGAGGGACGCAGCGATTGGGGCAGGATGCTTGCGGCAGATGCTTTCTCCACAGCAATTATGGCAAGTCTCGTGAGCGGAATCAAATACAGCGCCTGCCGTCTTCGTCCGGACGAGAGCACTCGCAATTCCTTCCCTTCGGGGCATACCGCCACTGCTTTTATGTGCGCCACTATGCTTCACAAGGAGTATGGGAGAGTGTCGCCGTGGATAAGTTTCGGAGGTTATGCCGTAGCCTCGTTTACAGGTGTGTCCAGAATGATGAACAACCGGCACTGGTGCACTGACGTGATTGCAGGTGCGGCCATAGGTGTGGCTGCTGTGGAATTGGGCTACCTCATAAATGACGCAATATTCAAGGATAAACACAGGGGTGCCCGCTGGGAGGACCCGGTATTCAATGAAGACCCCTTGCTGAAATACTGGTCTCTGGAGTGTGTCTATGGACATCGCTGGGGCATAGGCAGCAATGCCTTGTCGGGAGCCGCAATGCTCGCCCAGGCAGACCTTCCTTTCCATCCGAGGTTCTCTGTGAGGGCGCGTCTGGGCATCAATACCCTCAGGGCGGAAGGCAGTCAGGACAGCGGCAATTTCTACGACGGTATGGCCGGTCTGAGCTTCAACTACCCCTTCGCCAAAGTGCTCTGCGTCGAGGCCGATGCCCTGCTCGGAGGTGGCGGAAACCGCAGCCGCTGCCCGGAGGAAATCAAGGCCGTTACAGGCAGGTCCTTCGGTGAGTTCAATTGCGGTGCAGCAGTAGGAGTGCGCCTGGGCTGCAATTTCAAAGTGAAACTTTTAGCCGAATACAACCTCATCTTCCCGGCCAATGCACAATCTGTGCTGCTTGGCTTGGGGACTGCATTTTTCTGGTAGCTGCGCCTAAACCGCCCCGAGAGTGGCGATGCTGATACGCAACCCGGGACCGGCTGCCTGGCGCAGAGGACGGAAGCAGTTGTAGAGAG
Source organism: Rikenellaceae bacterium (assembly GCA_022777205.1). Classification (GTDB taxonomy): domain Bacteria; phylum Bacteroidota; class Bacteroidia; order Bacteroidales; family UBA932; genus Cryptobacteroides. The sequence goes on along the minus strand of JALFGP010000011.1, from coordinate 8,028 downwards.
TTGATCCTGTGGTGAATACGTCGTCCACAAGGAGCAGGTGCCTGAGTTAGTTACCATGCTTACAAGCAGTTTTACAAGCGGTCAAATAAGATTTTTCGAAAAATCTGCAACTATTGATCATCCGGTTTCTCAAAAGGCAATTCTTCGGGAGATTTGATGTGGTCTATGGCTTTCTCAGATGAAACGACGCTTCTTCCAAGACGTTTCTCCACATCTTCACGAGCAGCCTTTGCGACATCTGCTCCTTCCTTGGCAATCCTTGCATTTTCTGTCAATCCCTGAGGATTACATTCCTTGCTGATTTCAGTAGCAGTTTCCTCTGCCAGGGCATTCAGAAGCAGTTCCATATTCGTCATATTGTCACGAAGGTTCTCTTTTGTCAATCCCTTATGCTTCTTGTATTCCCTAGTGGTCAGTCCACTCCAGGTCTTTGACATCAAGTCAGTCAGCATCGCAAAGTCAATCTCCTTTGTGATACCGCCTCGCTTCCATTCATCTGTCAGACCTTTACGGATCTCGATCGTTTTAATGCGACGAGTAATCCAAGCTTCAGAATAGCCAAGACGTCTATAATCTGCCATCGCCTGGTCTATACTTCGCTCCGGATCAATCATCTGATTGATTCGCTCTGCGGCCACAGAGGCCATCCACCGCTTGAATGGTTCCGCCTTCTTTGATGGGATAGACTGGATAATACGGAATATCCCTTCCAGTGTAGCGCAGTTCTCTTTTTGAGGTCCCCCTGCCGTCTGAACTGTAAGGGGGTGGACAATTTGTCCCCACCCTTTGGATAGCTCCTCATCCCTTCTTCTCATTTTGGAAATATAGTCCTTGGCATTAGTCGTTTCCGTCAATATTGTGACAACATCCTTGACAGAAAAGTACCATTCCTCCTCTTCTTCCACCCAAACAGTTCTGATCTTTTGGTTATCAAATAATCTTACTTTTTCAATATCAGACATAACAAATGCGTTTTAGACTTTCCACAAAGATATGGATTTATTCTTCAAGATAGCGAAGTGTGAATGGAAAAGAATATGGGCTATTTCTCATCAAGTTTTATCTTATCTGAAAAGTTATAGGAAAACTATAAGTTACAGGAACCGCTTTTCCACCTTGTTTGCCTGGTTCCCATTTAGGCGATTGAGACACAACCCGTATCGCTTCTTTATCAAGCGACGGATCTACTCCACGAACAACCATAATGTCAGTCAGGGAACCATCTGTGTTGATTGTAGCTCGAACAGTTACACGTCCCTGTATACCATTCTCCTTTGCTATATCAGGATAAATCAGATTTTCTCTTACCCATTTTAAGAACTTGTTTATATCTCCACCTTGGAAAGACGGTTTTTCTTAAACTAACTGGAACGGGATTGGAGTATTATCAGCCACAGGTTCAGTTTTAATTGTTGAGATTTTTGTCTCATCTTCTTTTTGTGCAACCTCATAATTATGTGTAGAAGGTGCAGACGATTTGTCTATCTCTTGATCAATACTAGATTTGTGTATTGGCGGAAACAAAAGTACCGAACGCCTGTTCGATGGCACTCCTGAGAGCATTTGCAGAAGCTTCTTCTTTAGTTGCCCCTTCGCCGCTTACGGTCAGTCTTATTGTATTGTCTTGAGCTGACAAAACAAATGTTGCGAGTAGTGCTGTGAATAATAATAAGATTTTCTTCATGGTTTTATAGTATCAAATATGGTTTATTCTGTTATGCTAAAGCAGAAAGAGTTATATTTTGATCCTACAGGAAATAAGTAGATTCTTCTATAGCCATTTTCTAATATGGATAATCTTACATTGACTTTAATATCACCCTTGTAACATACAATGTTGAGATTTCTGTCTCCGTCATCATCGACCTTCCATTCAGATAAGTCTGTTATTAGTAGGCTTTTGTCTGTTTCATCATTAAATTCAATTGGATTGAATATAAAGGTTGATAATGCACAATCCAATTCTATTGTTGAGTTCATCATCTCCCAGTCTGACCATTTCTGTGTATAATTGTTATATATGCAAATTTGATTTATCTTAAAAACTATTTTGCTTGTATTATAGGTTGATTTTAGGAATGGTTTAATGGCGTCAATGTTAACTTGGGTCTCTTTGCAAGATGCCAGGGCCTCATAACCAACAATGTGGGGTGAATAGCTTTCCCAAAGATAAAGATTTTTATAACGCTCTACGGATTGTTTTGGAACAAATATCTTAAATGTTATATTATGTGTATAGAGTTCGCCAAACGGATAATGACCAAATTTAGGTGGCACGATGGAATTTAAATAGATCTCTTGGAGATTTTTGTTCCCATAGAACGCATATTCCCCGATACTATCTATATTGCGTGGGAACGTTATTTTTAAAATATTGCAAAATGCAAATGCGCGATCACTAATAAATGTAACGCTATCACCAAGTATTACAGTGTCAAGATTCTTGCAGCCGTTAAACGCATTTTCGCCAATAGATGTAACACCATTACCTATGACAACTTTCCTTAACGACTGGCAGGAAGTAAAACTGTATGCCTCAATATGTTTTACGCAGTCCCCTATATGAACATCTGTTAGACTGTTGCTATGCGAAAACTGTCTCATCTTGATCTTTTTAAGTCCATCTTTAATCTTTAAATATTTAAGACCTTTGACATCAATTTGTCCAGGAATATCTAAAGGCTGATATACCGTTAACCCTGTCGCAATAATAGTGTTATTTTGATTTTCTAATTCAAACAGTGTAATAGGAGTGTGGGTAATCTCAAATCCTTGAAGTGTATAAAATAATTCTTCACTCATCACTGTATATGACTCGGCGGTTTTTCCATTTCGGAATAGCAAAATCCGATCATCTCGGTATCTTAAATCATCATTATTAATATATTCTAAATTGACACTCGTGTCGTCAGCGTCATTTAAGCAAGCTTTAATATTATATGACTTATTAATACAATATATCAAATATTGTATTAATGCGAGAGTTTCAGATGGTGAATTTCTTAAAAAATAATTCTTGCCTTCAATCTCAACTGGATATACAGCCATCCCATTTTGATTATATTCATTCACTTCTTTAGGGGAAAGGCTCAATGATTGAAATGTATTAATGAGTATTGAATAAAATGTTTGTGATGCTTCATTGACTATAGATTTGACTGTAAATGGAATTTTATATTGATGTGCTGATGTCACAATGGGATCATGGATCTCCAACTTCCAGTCTAATACAGAGGGAGCTAGTTCATATAACTGATCCAGCATATTGAGTAGCGCCTTTGTTTCATTTTCAGCATTAAGTTTGCGCATCTTCATATTCATAGCAAACACAGCCCCGGCAAATTCAGCTGATGAGCCTTTGCTTTTAGAGTATGAAATGAGGTTGCCGATGGATACGGTTGCAGAAAGAGATACTGATTTAAGACCGTCCGGCATGGTTATGCATCCGAGTTCTGTGTATTCCTGGATATTGCCGGATGATATTGTTGCGATTTCGTCCTTGACGATGTCATCATTGAGTATCTGTGTATTGGCAGAGACAAAAGTACCGAACGCCTGTTCGATGGCACTCCTGAGAGCGTTTGCGGTAGCTTCTTCTTTAGTTGCCCCTTCGCCGCTTACGGTCAGTCTTATTGTATTGTCTTGAGCTGACAAACTTAATGATATAAATAAAGCGAATGCGAAAATTAAAATTCTTTTCATCATGGTAACTATTTGTTATTTAAGTGATTCAATCTGTTGCTGGCTCCATGAGTCAATGTCGGAACCTTTCAGCTGTGACAGTATGTCATCAAGATATTTGAACTTCAGTGCCGACAAACACAGCACGATATTTCCAGCAAGATATTCAGTTTTTGGATTAAGATAGAGACACATTATCAGATAAGGAAGAGCTTTAGCTGGATTTCCCGATAACCTCAATGATGCTCCCAGAAGGCATAGATTCTTATCTGTTATGCCTTGAGTGTTGATTGACTCTTCAAGTAGCGCTACAGCCTCCTCGAATTTCAAAGTTGAATATAGACTTGCGGCTTTGGCATAGTCTGAATCTCTTCCTTTCTTGAGTGCAAATGGAGATATCGCGCCTGGATATGCAAGGATAATGTCGGTAGTTAATATGTTTTCCTTTGGAAGAGGAAACATACACTTTTCTGAACAAAATGAAAGTATTCTTTCTGCTAAAACATCTCTTGAAAGGGATGTCTTCCACTTCTCGTAGTATGTCTTTTTGTCTTTTACCTTAGCAGATGTAACCAGTTCTATGGCACAATTGGTTCTGAATGGATTTTCAGTTTCCATACAATCAGCCGCATCTGCAATCAAGGCATCAAGCATCGAAGTGTTGTCAGAATATAATGCTTGCTCAAACCTGTCGTTGAAAGACTGCAGACGTGAGTAGGTTTCGCTGATCTGTGCCTTTCCCGAAAGGAAGTCATGGTAAAAACTTATGCTGTTTTGAAGTGAAACATTCCCGTATGAGTAAAGTTTTCCTGCTGAATAACTGTCCTTGCGGATATTATAATAGTTCTCAAGCAGCTCCTTCAGATTTGTTATCTTTCTATATGAGGCGTCTTGAAGGCGATAGGTATCCTTAGGACATTCATATATGATATTATTTCCAGTATTCTTTTGAACAAACCCTTTGACTTCAGCCTTATAATTTACGGCTGCGCAGTCCACAAATATCTGGAAGTAGGAATCATCCAACCTATTCTCTCTGGCGAAATCCCGGAACAGAATCCCTGCGCCTATTATATTTTTAGCAGTAAGTCTTGTACGACTTACTGCTAAGGACTGATTTCTTGAACCCGATGCTGATATCGGTATTTCGCATCGTACTATATATGATGACTTGTTCTCAGAAAGTTCATAAGTTGAACTTCCCCTCTCATATTTCAACTGTGCCCATGACGGACAAACTGAAAACATGAGCAGGACAAACAGGCAGATATGATGGCTCCTAAAGATCATCGTCGTCTCCTGTTATGACAATTGCCCCTTTAGTGGTCTGCTGGCGTGGTGCTCCTGCGCCACTTCCGCTGACTGTTCGGGAATTATTGTCGATCTGCTGGCGAAGCTGGCGAGCAGCAGCTGCATTTTCAAATGTCCAGCATACGATTGATCCGACTACTGTTGTTCCCGATACCGGATGAATAGCTCTCCATGTACGAACATTCTGTGTGGCAATATTCAATGTTGTGGATTTTGCTTCGACTGCCTGCTGGAACTTGCTTCTTGAGAAATATGCCTGGCTTCCGTCCGAGTATTCTCTGAATTTCTCCACATCATCAATGATTTCATTGCATATCATATCTTCGGCAACGAAATTCTTCACATTGTTAACCGCATAAAGTCTAGCTTTGCTAGAAGCGACGGAAATAGCTGCAGATGCGCGTGAACCAGTCTCTCTTACTTCTTCCTGTCCATAGCCATAGACCACCATGTTGCCGTTCTCGTCATAAGTCACCCATGATCCCATTTTGTAAACGAGGTCAGATTCCGGGGTATTCATAACCTTTTCTCTGGATGCCTTTGCTGCTCCAGTCGGAACCTGTCCTAGACCACCGGCTTTCATCAGCGATGCCATAGACTGGAATTCTGGCGAATATTTTACGCAGACCGCTACCTGATAGTCATCTTGGCCCATTTCTCCTTCTGCCATACGGACTACTGCACAGCCTTGCATCATTCCTGTGACGAGAGTAGAAATATTCTGCTTGAAATCTTGACGGCCAGTTTCTTTCTTGTCTATCGCATCCTTCATTTCCTGTGCAGTCTGTGCTGCATCCGGGTCCTCTCCCTCGATGATATCCTGAAGGAGTTGGTAGCCTCTGCCAGATGTAATCTGTTCACCTGCCATCTGGAGCAGACGCATTTTAGCCTGCATCTCCGCGATGTTGTATGCAACATTTTTTGAGCGGATGAACCCAGGCATATTGCTTGGTCTAGCTGAGGTTGCTTCTCCAATTATATAAATTGAACCGTCGCTGTTGATTACTCCAAGTGCTCGACCAGACTTCGCCAAGGATGCTGTCATACTCTTGGTCAGCACTTCTGATGGATATTCTATCACTTCGCCCTGAACATTCTGGGTCTCTGAAACTGCGCTAGATGTTGCTAATGCTGAAGGATCTTGAGCCTTTGCCACTATGCTACATAGAACAGCAACGGAAAGAAGAGTTAAAATCTTTTTCATAAATGTATGCTTTTTATTTCTAATTAATTCCAAGTATGAAATGTTATAAATTACCATTCAACCTCCCAATTGAGATTTAAGCCTTCTGAAATTCTGCGTATCTGAAATTCTTTTTCTACTGTAGTCGTCTTGGTAATTGCGTATTTGCCACCTTCGAGAGGTAAGTAACGTTTACTATCATCGTCGGGTTTCGTGTCAACAACAAGATTTTTGCTCCGAAGTTGGCTTATTCTTCAAACAAACTTTCAATCTTATATTTCAGTTAATTTGCTTTTTCTTGATTCATTGTAGGTATAAAGAATGGAATTAGATGACTTTATAGATTGAGAAATAATATACTGTTCGATCAGGAGAGTACCATCCTCCAAGTGGGGTAACCTGTGAAATAGTGCCAAGAACACTTTCCTTTATCGATTCAACGTACTCCTGTTTGCACTCTACTTTCGTTCCTTCAAGAGTTGTTGTGCATGTTTCTGAATTAGTTAATATTGTAGACGAGGTGATATCGGTTCCATTTATATATCCGAGCATCTCTTTTTTAGCCTTCGCGTTACCTACAGTCTTGCACTGAATTTCAGATTTGGATGAGACCACTATTGGAACTACGCTTATGAGATATGTGACACCGTGATATTCAAATAATTCAGTACCCCCTTCCGCAATTGATGACTTTACTTGAATATATTTTCTTAGTGATGAGATATTGTCCTGAGCTAACGACCTGTTTGGAACAAACATAAGTAATGTTGCCATTATTGCTAACATTAAAACTCTTTTCATGCCTAATCTCCCTTTATAATCTTCGGCCCCAAAAGATGATTGCTGTTTATACAAAGAAAGTGTGGAGCTGACTTTCGTTTATCAAGTAGAAGGTTGTGGAAAGACCCAAGCTAAAATAAACGATACAATACCCCACACTCGGATAGATATGAGGTACGGGTACGCAGAACGCGACCTGCCACAGGTATCTATACGAAAGTGAGTGTTGTTCCGTATCATCCTTTAGCTTTGAAAACTTCCACATTTTCTACTTAGGACTTGCGAAAAACACTTTCACAATATGTAATGTCAGACGGCAAAAACCGCGTGACCCCACAAATGTAAGAAAAAGTTTTTACAAACGGACAACACTCGCAGGGGTATTGCATCGTAGGATAAGAAATATGAGTCAACTATTTCTTTTGATGCGATTCTCCAAGCAAGTCTCTCAGATAGTCCATCTTACCGACAAGTTCAACGATGATGAGCTTTATCCTGTTGGAGTGGCGGTGGATGGTGTCTGGGTCTACGCCAGGGATACGGCAAGCGGCTTCGAATTTGGCCTCGGCCCTGATTCATCTCTTGTCCAGAGTCATGATGTTGGTCATGAGCTGCCGGATACTATGTGTGTGGTCATACTTTACAGGGTGCTGATAGACTACAACCTTGAGTTTCCTGTCCAGAATCGCATCTCTGATGAATGATGAAATGCTGGTGTAACCGTACTTGTCCATGAGTTTTCTAAAGATAACTTCCTCTTCATCTCATTTCCTCTCATAAACATATCATTTATTGGTACAATGCTACTGATAAAGCTCCATTGCCTTATCTACATCAACTATGATCTTGCGGCCGTTCTGCATGACCGCATCCTTGAGAATCCCGTCCTTGTATTTCTGGGCGGTGTTGAGTCCTACGCCAAAGAGTTGGCGTATCCCTTCGGGGCATACCGCCACTGCTTTTATGTGCGCCACTATGCTTCACAAGGAGTATGGGAGAGTGTCGCCGTGGATAAGTTTCGGAGGTTATGCCGTAGCCTCGTTTACAGGTGTGTCCAGAATGATGAACAACCG
>JALFGP010000039.1 GCA_022777205.1 Rikenellaceae bacterium | reverse complement strand
GTGGAAATGACACGCTACAGACTGCGCAAAAAACTTGAACTTGGACGTTCCGAGAGCCTCACTGCCTTTCTTCAGAAATTCTGAGGCTCCCGTGAATCCTATTAAAAGAGGACGAATTCGTTGGTATCTGCTGGAAGCCTAACGGTTGCGGTAGTTATAGCCCCAATTGTCGAGCACAGGGAACTGATGGCTCTTCACTTCTCCCATAAAGCTCTCGAAATCAGGCCTTTCGTCTCCGTCCCAAGCTATGCAGCTGAGCGCGAACAGGCGTGGGAAAAGCATATATTCGGCGTGTTCCCAAGTGGAGACATACTCAGCCCAGAGATTAGCCTGGACTCCCTTGATGTGTGAGAGCTGTTCCGGACTCAACCCCTTGGTAAGGTCGAAAGAATACATTTTGTCTATAGTCAGGACGCTCTGGAAGCCCACAGGCTCGGAATCCATGTCCTCAGACTGGAGATAGTCGATGTAGAAATAGCTGGTCGGGGTCATAATCACGTCATATCCGTCTGCGGTATATTTGCCAAGGGTCTTTTCCACAGGCAGCCATCCGCGCCAGAACATAACGGCCACTCCTTTGTCGAGCTCTCCTTCCGTGATTTCGTCCCATCCTATGATGCGTTTGCCCTTGGATGCAAGTGTCTTCTGAACGTGATGGGTGACATAATTCTGGAGATATTGCTCCGCACTCACCCCGTCCTTATCCTCGAGGCCGAGTTCGGCAATTTTCGCCTGACAATGAGGACATTTTTCCCATTCCACTTTCGGGCACTCGTCCCCACCTATGTGGAAAAGTTCTCCGGGGAAGATGTCAGCAACTTCGCAGAGCACCTCGTCAAGGAAGCGGTAGGTCTCGTCCTTGCCTGCACAGAGCACCTGGTCTGCAATACCCCAAATTTTACGCACCTCGTAAGGGCCGCCGGTGCATCCGAGTTCAGGATAGGATGCCAGAGCTGCAACCATATGACCGGGAAGGTCTATTTCCGGGACTATGGTGATACCGAGCTTCCAGGCATAATCCACCACCTCCCGCAGCTGCTCCTGAGTGTAGTAACCCCCGTGAGGAATATGGTCATCACTGTTCCAGTCGCGTCCCACCATTGTGCCGGAACGCACACTGCCCACCTCGGTGAGTTTCGGATATTTCTTGCTTTCTATGCGCCAGCCCTGGTCGTCGGTGAGGTGCCAGTGAAAACGGTTGAGCTTGTAGGCTGCCATAGCATCGAGCAGACGTTTTACATTTTCAACAGGAAAGAAATGACGGGCACAGTCCAGCATCACTCCCCTGTAGGAATAGGCGGGAGAGTCCTGAATTTCGCAGAATGGGATGGCAAATTCTGCATCGGATGCCTCTGAGGAGTAGATTGCAGGAGGCAGCATTTGTCTTAGGGTCGCAAGCGCATAGAGCACTCCGTTGTGTGAGGAAGATTTGACGGTTGCTCCGCTTTCGTCCACCTTGATCTCGTAAGCCTCGTCAGGAAGTTCAGCATCGTAAGCGATTGTGAGCGAAGCTCCTTTGCAGGGAATACAGCAAAAGGTTTTCACCTCCACTTGAGATGAAGTACATTGGGACAGCTGGTTTGCGAAGTCACGGGTGACAGCGAGAGTGCGGTCTTCAAAGTCTTTGGACAGGACGATGAGTGAATTGTCGAGGTAAAGGGCTCCCTTGTGCAAGTCAAACTGCTGCGGATAAGGGATTACGCTTGCTTCCAGTTGGATGTCGGGGGACACGTGGATTTCACGGCTGCTGCAGGCGCACAGGGATAGAGTGAGGGCGGCTGCTGTCATTGCTTTGGTTATTTTCATATTCTTATGCGGTTATTGTTCTTATATGAAATACAATCGAAATGCTTGAAAGGGACAAGTATTCCGATTATCTGTGTTAGAAAATCAGGAAGCACATCTGGACAATGAGAATCATTACAGCTATGGCTTTTATCCCGGTAGTGAGCAAAAAGGCAAGGAAAGTCCCCGCAGCAGCCTTGAGCGCAGTAAGAGGGTCCTGAACCGCAAAGAGATACTCGCCCAGAAAGGCCCCGAGGAAACTGCCTGCCACCATACCCACAGGTGTGAATATCATACCCGCCACCATACCGATGGCCGCGCCCCTTTCAGCCGCCTTGTGCCCTCCGGCCCTGCGTGTCATCCGGGCAGGAAGCACATAGTCCAACACAGTGAGTATCAGCACAACAGCAAGCCAGACAAGGAGTGTCGTCAAGCTCACAGGCTGGTCTGCCTTGTCAGAAAAATACAGGCACAGAAGTCCCAGCCAACTCAAAGCCGGCCCCGGAATGACCGGCAGAAAGCACCCCGCCAGCCCGATTACAGCCAGAACAAGTCCGGCAATTGCAGCAAAATCCATAACAATTCAAAGTTTGTCCGGGCAAAGGTAGCAATTTTCGCCCTATTATCGGATTTTCCTTTTACAGAAATCTTTGCAAAAAAATATGCAGAACAAAAAAACTTTCCTATATTTGCAGTCCCTTAACCGGGAACAACGATTGGAGAGATGCTCGAGTGGTTTAAGAGGCACGCCTGGAAAGCGTGTAGTCGCCTAAAGCGGCTCACGAGTTCGAATCTCGTTCTCTCCGCGAACTCGATTCGAAATGACAACGGCACCGCAAGCGGTGCCGTTGTCGTTGTGGCGACAAGCGCGTTGAGAGTCCCACTCTCATAAGCGATTGCCGCCACAACGACTGCTCAAAACCGGCATAGCCGATTTTGAGCTGAGTCATTTCGAATCGAGCTCGCAAGGGCCCCTCCGGCAAGGAGAAGAGATCTCGCAGCCATCCCAGCGATTTTGCAAAAATTGATGGGATGGCGAGGACATCTCGAAGTTGCTATGTCCTAAGTAATCCTCAAAAAAAATAACCTGGCTCAACGGAAAATCCAGGTTGATTTGCAATTTTTTGCAGGTCTTCGAGGCACAAAGCAAGCGGAGCAGCCCTTGGGCTGAGCTGCGCAGCTTGCTTTGAGCAGCCGGCCGGCGTTTTTGCCGGCTGCGGTGCCCTATC
>JALFGP010000027.1 GCA_022777205.1 Rikenellaceae bacterium | reverse complement strand
GACTACACCCAGAACAGCATTTCCTTTCTGTCCTCGGAGCCGGAATTCATTGACGGAAGGATAGTTGCAGGCGATTTCAGGCTCAGCGGAGGCTCTTTCGGCACCGCCCTTCCTTATGCAAGGATGGATTTCAAACTGGGGGACAAAATCGTGCTCGGGGCCAATATGTCGGGCATCTACAGCAAGGGAGACTATCTGAAGCCGGACAACGACCCGCTTGGCAACAATGACATAAAACAAATGAAAGCCGGTCTGGACCTCAAGGGCAGCACAAACGGAGGCTTCTGGAAGGCAAAGGCACACTTCAACCTTGCCAGAAGAGGCACTCCGGGTTCATTGAGCTGGCCGTCCACAGACCGTCAGGGAGATATGAACGGCTTCATCCAGGGGCTTGTCAGCCAGAATTTCGGCAGTGTTTACAAGCTCAACGCAAGTGTGAAATACGCCCTGGACAAACTCGACTACTTCTCCACTTGGGGCAACTCCAACTACACCCAAAACGAAGTGCAGCTCAACACCTCCCACCAGTTCAGGATTTTCGACTGGTGGACAGCATCAGCAGCGTTGGACTACCAATGGAACAATCTGGAGTCCAACCTCTACACGGCCACACGCAACGGAGTCTTCACCTCCATCGCGACCTCATTCATCCTCAATATCTTCAAAGCTGACCTGGCAGTTGAATACAATGGAGTATTCGACAAAGACGGAGGCCACAACTACGCCGTCTCCCCTTCCCTCGGTCTGAGACTCACCGCATTCCGTGGGTTCGACATAGTGCTTTCAGGCCGCAGGTCCTATCGTGTGCCTACATTCAACGACAAATTCTACCCGGGATACGGAAACACTGCACTCAAACCGGAAGATGCCTGGATTACCGATTTCGGAGTGAATTACAGCCGCAGTTTCCTCTCCGGCAAATACAGCCTTAAAGCCAAGGCCAACGGCTTCTACAACTACCTGACAGACAAAATAATATCCGCCCCTTCACCCGACGACCCATACATCTGGCTGCCCTACAACATAGGCAAAGTCCAGTCCGCAGGCATAGACCTCGGAGCCGGATTCGGTTTCAAATCCGGTGACTTATCCCTCAATATTGACGCTAACTACAGCTGGCAGCAGGCGGTGGACAAAACTCCCGACAGCTACAGTTTCGGACAGCAGATTCCCTATGTGGCCCTCCACAGCGGAAGAATCAGCGCAAAGGGCGACTGGAGGGGATGGTTCATCACGGCACTGTGGAACATCAGGGCAGGACGCTTTGATTCCGCAGGGCAGATGCCGGACTGGAACAGTTTGGATATGACCGTCGGGAAGGCCATAAAGATACCTCACTGCGGGCCGCTAAAACTCAAACTCAGCTTGCAGAACCTCACTGACAACTACTACGAAATCATACGCGACTACCCTATGCCCGGACTCGGCTTCTATGGAGGCGTGGAATTCAAATTCTGACACAACTTATTATTTTCGTATTACTATGCTCAGTCTGCTCTATGTAATACTTTCCGGAATCGCTCTGCCGGTCGGGGGCATACAAATGCAGTATCTCTGGCGCAACCAGCTCGGGGACGTGTACAGCCTCGGGCTGGGCAGTGCCGCCTGTCTGGGAGCCGCTGCTGCCACTATGACCGGCTGGTGCTCTCTGACTGTAGGCAGTTTCGTCTGCACCCTCATCTGCACCCTCGTCTGCTTTTTCGTCACCTTGAAAGTCAGCACACGCAACCTCATCACCTTCGGCATACTCTTCGGCACCTTCATAGGTTCGCTGGGAACCATAGTGGTGACAAATGCTCCAAACGGGGATCTGCTCAAGCAATACTACCTCTGGGGAGCCGCAAATTTCAACCTTGAAGGAGTAACCTCCTGGGACATAGTCTTTTCGCTGATACTTTTCGCGATAGGCCTGGTGTCGGCTCTATGGTCGGCGGGAGCACTCACAAAGCATCTGAGGGGAGAAATCGAGCTCAGCCCAATGTTCAAGGCACTGCAGCTGCTCGCCATAATGTTTCTGGTGACAAGTGCCGTAAGCATCTGCGGGCCAATAGGTTTCATATCCTTGGGAGTGCCTAACCTCAGCCGGATATTATGCAAAAAGGATGATATCCGACTGCATTATCTGATTTCCGCCGGCATAGGGGTGGCATTGCTGATTATAACCTGGCTTGTTGTCAAATACGTCAATTTCGGGATATACCTGCCTATCAGTGCTACTATGTCCATTATCGCTCTGCCGCTTATGGCAATCGTTTTCATACGCGCCCGGGATTAGAGATTGAACTCAATGAATTTGCGTATGGCAGCCTGACAGACCGGACAGAACACAGGAGCCGCATTAGTCTTCATACGGCAGTCCGGAAATGGACGGTAAACCCCCTTGGACTGATATCCTCCGCCTTCATAGACGCCGACAAAGGCCTCCGCCGGTTCTCCGGAAGCAATCCGCTGCCACATCTGAGCATCCTCAACAGGCGCTGTCGGTATAGACGCCCCTTCAGGCAACATATCCGCCCATTTGCTGCTGAAATCCTTGAGTGTGGTCAGGTTCTGCTCCCACGGCTCGGCATCAGGATAATAGTATTCCGTGTACATATCATCATAGTAATACTCATCCCCCAGGCCGCAGAAACTGTGACCGAACTCGTGAACAACCACAGGCTTGAACTGAGGATGATGGGCAGTGGTGAGAGTGTAGCTGTTGTAGATTCCGCCTCCGCCATAGGTGTCAGTATTGGCAAGAATGATTATGTGCTCGTAGGGAATGCCAGTCAGAGAATTATGCAAGTCCTTAATCCTCAATGTGGTGAGATAGCGGTCCATATAGAAGGTGCTGAAATGTGCCGAAAGTGCGGTATTCTTCCATAAGCCCTCCAGAGGCACGCTCACCCCGCTCTCTGCAGATTCCAAAGCCACAGCCCTGAAATTGAACCTGTCCCTGAAACTTTTGAACGGTTCATACGAGAGAATCTCCTCCATCGCAGTGCGTGCATCAGACAGGAACAACTCCCTTTCAGAAACCGTATATCCTTCTGCAAGTATCACGACATCAATGCACTCCGACGCATCTCCACTCTTGAGCAAGTCGAAACAGGGAGCCTGGGAAACGGCCTTGCGACGTATGAGAATGTCGGCAGGGTCAACCGTATGCTCAATCCCTGCAATCACCTCCCCCTTGAACCCGTAAAGTTCCACCCGCACAGAAACCTTCTCCGCAGGCATGGGCAAAAGGAACACAGCTTCAAACGAGCGGCGCAGGTTCACAGCCTCCTCAGTCGCCAGCCATTCCTGAAAAAGGGTGGAAAAACTGTTGATATACAGCACCGACCCGTCTGCAAGCGAAGTCATAGAAATCTGGCCGTTACCGCGCACAGGAAGGCTGTCCATATTGTGCCTGCGACCAGCCCAACCGTCGAAGCAGGAAAGTTCATCCAGAGAAATCTGCTGTTCGGAAGCAGTACCTGTGAAAATATAGTCCGCCCGTAGTGTCCTGCTGAAGTCAAGTTTGATATTCTCTGAACAGGAAGTACAGGAGTCAGTTTGAGCCGAAGACTGCACGGCAGTCAGACAGAACAGCACACAAAGGAAAAATAATCTTGTTTTCATTATTAATAATCAAATTAATACGAAAAAACAACGGGGGAACGACCGTGAAGCCTCTCCCCCGTCAGTAAAACCAAGTACGCTTTGGAATTATTTGGATGCCTCAACAGAAACCTTGCGGAATTCCTTAAGATCCTTCATAAGCTCCAACGCATTCTTACGTGCTCTCGCGCCGGCAGCCTTATTGCCCTTCTCTACCTGCGCCTCTGCGTTCTTCTGAAATTCAGCGATTTCAGCATTGATTTTTGCTACAAGCTCTTTCATCGTATTAAAATTAAAGTTAGTTAATGTGTTCTTGGAAAAACCGTTGCAAGGTATGCAGAAATAAATTAACAAGCAAACATTTAGTCAACTTTTTCGTTCCAAAAAGCGAAATTGAGGACTTAAGACCCATATTCAGGGCTCCAGAGCCAATTCCCTGACTGTTATATCTCCAATATGGGCATTTCCTTGATGACCAATGAATTCAAGTGTCTTGATTACAATTGGCGGACAAATATAGAAATATTTTGAATAATTCCGCAATAATGATTATTTTCGCAGGCTAAAGTGTAAAACGGCATATTGTTATGAAAATATCATCCAAGTTCAAAGTGCGCTCCATTGCGGGCGAGAATGTCATCATCAAACAGGGGAAGTTCGGAGCGGATATGACCAAAATCATTTCACTCAACGGGACATCCCTCTTTCTTTGGAACAAATTCCAGGGTGAAGAATTTACGGCTGAAGATGTGGCCGCGGCTCTTCTTGAAGAATATGAGGTGGACGCGGAAAGGGCCGCAGAAGATGCGCGGAACTGGTGTGACAAACTTGTGGAATGCGGATTGACTGAATAGGATTATGGTTGCTACAGTTAAGGTTGCCGGTTCGGTATTCCGTTTCGATGGGGCGGATTTGAGTGCGTTTGTGAAGGCTATGCCGTTTTTCAGGCCATTTATGGTGGATGACCAGACCGGGGCAGACTTCTATATTACTGAAGACCTTGGTGAGGATGATGTGAAATCATTGAAAGAGGCCACTGATGCGGTTGAACCTTTCTTTGACGTGTCATTTGAGGATATCACCTGCAATTTCTACAAAGTGAAGAGCAGCATAATCTTCTACACCCACGAGGAGCACAGCGGCAAGGAACTCTGGGAAAGCTGGGAAATCGGTTCCGACACCGTTCACACTTCCATTGTAAGAGCAACTGCAACCCTTTATCGTTACGCCCTTTGGGTTGCACTCAACTACTTGCTTATCAAAGAGAACTGCTTTGCGATCCACACCTCTGCCAATGTTTTCGGGGACAAGACCCTGATCTTCCTCGGCGAGTCCGGAACGGGCAAGAGCACCCACACAAGGCTTCTGCGCGAGAGGTATCCGGAATCATTCCTGCTCAATGACGACAGTCCTTTCATCAAGGTGGAAAAGGACGGGACGGTGATGGTTTACGGCTCACCGTGGAGCGGCAAGACTCCCTGCTACAAGAATGAACACCACACTTTGCACGGCATCGTAAGGCTCAGTCAGGCTCCATACAACAAAATCAAAAGGCTCAGTCCTATGGAGTCCATAGGTGCACTGCTACCTTCAGCTCCGCCTATGCTCAACTATTGCGAGGAGACCACTGACGCGCTTTATACCTACATATCCGATATTCTGGAAAAAGTGCCGGTGTACCATCTGGAATGTCTTCCGGACATTGCTGCGGCTGAACTGTCGCACGACACTCTGCTTGGAAATTGAGCCAGCTATGGGATTCGAACCCACGACCTTCGCGTTACGAATGCGATGCTCTACCAACTAAGCTAAACTGGCTTTGTCCTCAATCGGCTTCGAACTTTATCATAAGCCGTTTCCGAAAGGGACTGCAAAGATACAAATATTTTTGAATTCTGTACAGGTGTACGATATAATTATCATAGGTGGCGGAGCATCGGGTTTGTTGGCGGCAATCGGAGCTTTTTCGACCGGCAACCCAAGCCTTCTGATTCTGGAAAAAATGCCCCGTCCCGCCCGCAAAATAATGATAAGCGGAAAGGGGCGCTGTAACTTCACCAATCTCTCAGACTGGCCCGACTTCTCGGCCCACCTGCGAAACGGAACCGACTTCCTGAAACCCGCCTTCTTCACCTTCGGCCCCCCGAAAATGCTGCAACTGCTTGAAGAGTGCCACTGCCCCTGCGTGGTGGAACGTGGGAACCGTGCCTTCCCCCAGTCCCACAAAGCCTCCGACGTGGTGGACGCGCTCCGGCAGAAAGCCCTGGATGCCGGTGCAGAACTGCGCTGCAATTGCGAAGTGAAAGAAATCCTCCGCACTCCGGAAGGCTTTCAGATAAAAACATCTTCCTCACAGAACTTCCTCACCCACAAAGTGATAATAGCCACAGGAGGACTGTCCTACCCCGGTTCAGGCTCGACCGGAGACGGATATGACTGGGCCTCCCAGCTTGGACACAAAATCACCCAACGTTTCCCCTCCCTCACCGCAATAGTTCCCAAAGGTTACAAAATAAGCAAAGCCGGAGAAAATGCGCCGGAGGAGTTTTCGCCCTATAGGGAAAATGTCTATGCCGGCCTTAAAGCCCATATAGACCGCAGCACTCCCCTGAGTGAATGGGGAGAAAGTCTTAAAGGCCTGCAGCTCAAGAATGTGCGGCTCTCGGTGGAATGTGACGGAAGAATTGCCGGCTCCGAATTCGGAGACCTGGATTTTACGGACGGAGGTCTGGAAGGACCTCTGGGTTTCAGGTTGAGTCGTCCGGCTGTCAAAACCCTGGCCAACGGAGGCAAGGTAAAACTGCACATAGACCTGAAACCGGCAGTGGAAGAGGCTGAACTTCAGGCGAGAATCGACGGGCTCTGGAAAATGCTGCAACCCCGCAAAGACCGCCTCAAAGTGATTCTGTCCAAGTTGCTTCCGTCCGAACTAGTCCGCCCGTTCTGCACGACAAACCCGAGACTGGACAATCGCAGTCTCGGGTCAAATCTCAAAAACTGGGTTCTGGATGCGGAAGGATATGTCGGCTACGAGCGATCCGTGATAACAGCCGGGGGCGTGAGTCTGAAAGAAGTCAAAAAGAAGACTATGGAATCAGCTCTGGTCCCGGGCCTGTATTTCTGCGGAGAGATTCTCGATCTGGATGCTGACACGGGAGGCTATAACATACAGACCGCGTTCAGCACAGGATTTCTCGCTGGAAAGTCTGCCGCCAAATCCCTTGGATGACGTCCCTGACGGTTACGGCAGAGAATCAGAATTCGTACCCCAATTTAATTCTGAACTCCGGTCTGAACTTTCTGAACCAGTTGTTCGTTTCCTTGTTGGTCACCTGCACCGCAGAAGCCACGAGGCCGAGATAAGCCCTGTGGTTGCCGTCAGACTTGATGGCCACGCCCACCGATGCGGACCCAATCAAGCCTTCCCTTGCGAACTGAGGCCTCGGACGCTCCTTGTATGGATAGACCGTATAACCCAAATCCGCAGCCACAAACGGAGACACCATCTTGTCCAGGATATCGTAACGGACCCTGACAATAAGAGGAAGAGCAACGTCATCGCGGTTGATTTCCCCCACAAACTGTGCACCTGCACCAAGCGCCACATAGTTGTTGAAACGGTATCCGAAAACAGCATCGATTCCATAGGAAGTCCTGTTCATTCCGAAACTTGCCTTGGAAATATCCGGATTACGCATAATCATACCGCCGGCTGAAGCTGCCACATCAAACCAGAAGCCACTGTCCTGAGCAGCCTTTGTGTCCTGTGCGGATGCCGTGAAGGAAACGGAAGCAGACAATACCAATGCAATCAAGCCTGCCGCTAAAAATCTGTTCATAAAAAAGATAATTGATTATTGTTGAGTATCATAAACTTATGTCCCATACCGAACAAAATGCAAAGTTACGAGAATTTAACTCAATCACAAACATTATAAGTACAAATCGAAATAATCAGTCACCTTGTTCATCAGATGCACCCTGTTCTTCCCGAACACATTGTGCTGAGCCACAGGATAAGTGAAGTAGTCCACCGGCACCATAAGGTCTATGCAGGCCTGCAGAAAATTCAGGCAATGCTGCTGAACCACAGTATCATCCACAGCCCCCTGACATATAAGCAACTTGCCCTTCAGATTCCCGGCCTTCCCGACCAGCGAAGTGGACTCATACCCCTGAGGATTTGCCTGAGGACTGTCCATATATCTCTCCCCATACATCACTTCATACCATTTCCAGTCTATTACCGGGCCGCCTGCCACCCCCACCTTGAAAACATCCGGATAGGTGGTCATAAGCGAAATGGTCATAAACCCGCCGTAGCTCCATCCGTGCACCCCGATTCTTGAGGCATCCACATAAGGGAGTGAACACAGCATCTTGACACCTTCCATCTGGTCCTCCATCTCAGCCTTTCCGCACTGGCCCCAGATGGCTTTCTCATACTCTGCACCGTGATAAAGCGTACCCCTGTTGTCCTGCACATACACAAGGTAGCCTCTCTGCGCCATAAGCATCTCCCAGTAGCGCAGGCTGGCCAGCCAGGAATTGTTGACCATCTGGAAATGAGGCCCACCATAGACATAGACAATCACAGGATACTTCTTTGAGGGGTCGAAATCCTTGGGTTTGATAAGCCTGTAATGATTGTCGTACTTCCCGTCGGCACTTTTGATGCTCCCGAAATCCATCTCGCAAAATCCATAGCCCACGGTAGGGTCCTCCGCAGCAAAGAGCAGTTCCCTTTCCTCTGCCCCGGCCTTGCACTTCCAAAGCCTGTAAGGACAGTTCAGACTGCTGAAAAGGTCATAATAGCTCCCGTCCTCCCCGAATCCGGAGGCTGTATGCCAGCCGCTCTCCTGAGTAAGCCTCTGAGCAACAAACTTTTTGGGCAATGAGAAATCCCCCTTGCGGTTGCGCTTGAGCTCAGTACGGAAAAGATGCTGCTCGGCCGGGCTCAGTTCGGAGGAATGGTAATACACCCAGTGACCGTCGTCATAGACATACTGAACGTCTGCATCCACTCGTGTAATCCTCTGGACCTCACCGCTTTGCTTATTGCATAGATAGAGATTGCGGAAGCCGTCGCGAGTGTCGGTGCGGTAGATGAACCAATTCTCGGAAAAGCCGGTTGACGACTGGGGGTCCCTTAGGAAATGCAGCACGTCCAAAGGTTCCACATATCTGTCGTCGTGCTCTGTCAGGACAGTGGAGACATACTCCCCGGTCTGGGCACAGTAGCGGTTAAGGTGCATATTCTTCTGCGCCCTGTCCAGCACCTGCACCAGTATCTCCTTTGAATCCGGGCTCCAGGTCACATTAGTGAGGTAACGCTCCTGGTCGAAGTCAGTAACCTTCAGATAGACAATGGATCCCGATGCCAGGTCATAGACCCCGAGGCTCACGATTTCCGAATCGGTTCCCGCCATAGGATATTTTATCATCTTGAGCGACCCGGTGCGTGTGGTGATGTCCAGAAGCGGGAAACTGCCCACTCTCGACTCATCCTTGCGGTAAAAAGCCAGCCTGCTGCGGTCCGGTGACCAGAAAAGTCCGCCACTTATGCCGAATTCATTGCGGCTGACGCTCTCTCCGTAAACTATATCCGGAGATTCAGCCCTTACGACAACCGCAGAGTCTATCCTGATGGTGGACAAACCGTTCTCGCGGGAAGATGTCGCCACTGGCCCTTCATTTTTCACGACCTTATCATTGAAACCCTCGATGCGGGGTACACGGACACGGAACGGCCTGCCGGACACAGCATCCTCCATAGTCATAGTCCCTCCGTCTCCAGATGCAGGCCTGATGTCTATTATGCCCTCCTGGGCAAAGGCTCCCACTACGGAGCACAGTACAAAAGCGGGGATAACCAATGCTCTGATTATCCCGGCCCGATTCCTTACGGCAATGCCGACTGATGAAAAGATTCTCATTCCACTGATACGATTCTGTCCACTATGTATTTCTGCTGTCCCCTCCAAGGCAATGCCCCAAGGTACTCCTTGTAATGGAGCTGCACATTGCGTCCGCTGCAGCGCATAAGGGTGTCGGCTATGGCTTTGTCTGCGACAGAAAAGTCGAACTCATAGGACTGGACAGCAGTGGTTGCGCCCTTGCTCCCCTTCTGGAAACCGGCCTGGATGGCCCTGCCTTCATATGTTTTCCAGACATAGCCCTTATAGACCACAAAGTTGAGCTCGCCGGCCTTCACGCCTTCCCCGAACACATAGTAAAATTTGATGTAAACGAAAAGTGCCGCAGCAGCAAGAAGCAGCACTGTCACCGATGTTATGATTTTGCCTTTCAGTTTCATATTCTTGTCAATTTTCCACAAAATTAAGGAAAGTTCCACAAATAATCAATCGTAAACCACCGGTCAGAGCATCCTTAGCAGTTTTCGATAGAGCACCCTGAGAGATCCGAGTATGGCTTCAAAGCTGAACGGACCGCGGCAACGGCAGGCAACGGCTCTCATCATCTGTGCTTTGCGCACGCTCTTTCGGGCCTTTCCGGTACTCATATATGCGTGGATTACAATCTCTTTCGGGAAATACCTCATCTTCAACCCCATTTTGAGGCAATCACTCAGGAAAATTGTTTCTTCGCCCCCTTCCGGCCACTTTTCCGCGCCCACGCCAAAATCCTCATCATATCTCAAATCTCCGACTGAAGAGAGTTTGAATGCGATTTCAACTGTACTGAAATAAAATTTTCCGCTCAGAGGAATCTTCCGTATGTCCTTCACTTTGTCGGGATATGCCTTGTAGGGCGGCTGCCCCTCAGGAGTGCAGATCCTGAATGCCGCAATGTCAATATCCGGATTCTCCCGGAAAGTATCCATAACAATGTCGAAAGAATCGGGTCTGTAGCTGGCATCGTCATCGGTCATCAGGCAGATTTCATCCTCACCGCGAGGGGCCTGACGCGCCATGTCCAGACAATGGCTACGATTGAGGGCCACACCTTTGCCTGTGAATGCAGAATAGATTACATCCGGACGGTCAAGTTCCGCGGGCATTTCAATTCCTGCCCGGTCCGGGGATATCTGATGGGAGACAAAATACCTGACATCAGATCTTTGCGGCAACAGGTTTGCCGGAATGTCATTCACACTGTCATTATAGCAAGGAATCAATAAATTAAGTCGCATAATCAATACTAATTTCTATTGTCAATACCGCCTGGGCCTCAAATGGAACAGTTCACACAGGGCTGAGCTCATCCCATAGACCATTGCAGAAAACCGTGGCGAGCCGATTTTGAAAAGCAGCAGGTTCGGAATCTGTCCCGCGCGCAAGGAAAACAGCCCCTTCAGGCCTTTCAGCCCGGCGTCTTTTTTCATCAGAGAGTAGAAACGGGAAATGTTGTCAGAGGTGCAGATCTTGGTTTTTCGAGTGGAGAACACTGTCAGGGCACGACAGATCAACCTTCCCACAAGGTCCTTGTGATACATCCCGGCAACCGCGCGGCTCTGGGGGAAAGCAGCTTTCATCTTTACCGTCAGAGCGTCATACAGTCCGACCAGCTGAATCAACTGTAGCAGATGCCTGTCCGAACTCAGGTCTGAAGAAAGCCCGGTGCCTCCATCTCTGTATATATATAAGGTTTCGGATAGAGTCACCACCTTGCGGCACCGGCACAGATATTCGAAAAGGAAGAGAAAGTCTTCGCCATAGTTCAGGGATTTGCGGAAACGCAGCGGCTCTTCCGAATAAATGAGCGAGCGGCGGAAAAGTTTGCCCCACACCGGCCTGAGAAAACTTCCATAGTGGGAGAAATTGTCATCCCAGAACATGGACAGTTCCCAATCCTGATAAATCCGGTCAAAAACCGGAATTTGCCTGATGGGGCGGCCTTCTGCAGAACGGGTCGAATAACCGCCTATGACTATGTCCGGAGATGACTCCAGGGCAGAGAGGCAGAGGCTGAGCGTGAGTTCGGGAAGGATGTCATCGGCATCTAGAAACATAAGATATTCGCCATCAGATGCATCCATACCGGCATTACGGGCCTGGCTAACTCCGGAATTCGGCTGGTGGATTACCTTTATGTCCGGGTTCAGGCTACCGAAACGGTCGCATATTCCGGGTGAATCATCAGTGCTGCCGTCATCTATGAGTATGAGTTCACAGTCTTTGCTGAAATTGCCCGACAAGACAGACCCTATGGTATATTCAAGGGTTCTGGCGGCATTATAGACCGGCACGATGATGCTTATTCTCTTGCTCATACAATTTTCAATACAAGACAGCGGAATGAAGCGCAAAATTATAAATATTTTTTGCTATATCCATTTTTCTGCCTAACTTTATGGACATCAAAGTGGGTGGCTAAAAAGTCCCGAAGGGGATGAACAAAAGGCTTTTTGGTCATCCCATCCCGGCTCGCAAACGACATAATTGTATATTTTATAAACTATAACTATGGTTAGACACACAATAATGTGGAAATTCAAGGCATCAGATGGCCAGACTCCACGCGAAATTGCAGAAGACATCAAAGAACGCTATCAGGCAATCCTCGGCATCGTCCCTGGGCTAAAAAACGTTGAAGTGGGCGTAAACCGCAATGAATCAGCCACATCTTACGATGCAGTCCTGATTGAAGATTTCGACACTTGGCAGGACCTCGCAGCCTACAAGGCAGACCCTATACGCGATGAACTGACCAAATATGTCGATAAGAGAGTGGATGTCCGCGCACGGGTGGAGTACGAGCGCTGATATGAAAACATCACTGATACAAATGGATATTGCCTGGGGAGATGTTCAGAAGAACATTAACCGGGCAATAACTTTGATTGGGGAGCATCCGGGGGCGGATTTGTACATTCTGCCGGAGATGTTCAGCACGGGTTTCAACGGGGAGTGCGAGAAAGAACCGGCTGAAGGCCTGAAGGCTATGCAGGAGATTGCCCGGGAAAGGGACTGCGCAGTGGCCGGGAGCATTGCCATAGAGCTGGAGGGAGGTGCTAGGGTGAACAGATTTTATTTTGTCACTCCGGATTCTGTGCGGTATTACGACAAAAAACATCTTTTCACCTATTCCGGAGAGCACAAGAAGTTCACAGGAGGTACAGAACGGGTGATTGTGGAGTGGAAGGGGCTGAGGATTCTGCTGCTGGTGTGCTACGATTTGAGGTTTCCCGTCTGGAGCAGGAACAGGGGGGATTATGATATGATTCTGTATGTGGCGAGCTGGCCGTCTTCGCGCAGGTTTGCCTGGGACAGTCTGCTTAAGGCCCGGGCCATTGAGAACCAATGTTTTGTGGCGGGCGTTAACAGGGTGGGGACGGATCCTTCCTGTGTCTATGACGGGGGCAGCGTGCTGCTTGACCCTTATGGAACAGCCATCGCCTCCTGCACGGACTCTATGGAAGAGGTGGCGGAAGGCGATGTCAATTTGAATATTCTGAATGAGTACAGGGAGAAATTCCCGGTGCTTGACGACGCCGAAACATTCGTTTTGGTTGCCCGGTAAGGCCGGGCGGGGATCAGAAATTTTTGATTTCGTGGCACCAGCCGTGGATGTCCTCTATTTCACCTTTCTGAATACCTGTGATGGTTTTGTAGAGTTTAGTGCTGACAGGTCCCACCTCGCCGTCAGGGCAGAAGCGGTAAACCTTCTTGACAGGTTCTTCCTCAAGCACTTCCTTGACCACTATATGAGACATAGGATTGATGACCACTGCAGTGCCGCAGCCTCCCACCTCCTCGAACTCCTCAAGTTCCTCAAGACGAACCGGTCTCTTCTCCACCTTAAGTCCGAGGTCAACGGCAATCTCCTGCAGACACTTGTTGGTGATGGAAGGCAGCACGCTGTCAGAAAGCGGAGTGACATAAGTATTGTTCTTGATACCGAAGAAGTTGGATGAACCGAACTCGTCGATATATTCGTGGGTGCTGGCATTCAGATAGAGCAGTTCCATATGTCCCTGGTCGTGCGCAATCTGGTAAGGCCTGAAAGTGGCGGCATAGTTCGCTGCAACCTTGTAGCTTCCGGAGCCCTTTGGTGCTGCACGGTCGTAGTTGAGCGGAATGACTGCGGAGAAGGATTTCATATTCGCTCCGTAATAGCTTCCCGCAGGAGCCACCATCACTGCAAAGAGCACATCATTCGGAGGTGTAAGCTGCATCTTAGGCTGCACACCCATAAGCAAAGGACGCACATAGAGTGAAGCATCGTGGCCATAAGGAGGCAGGAATTCACGATTGGCCTTCACAGCCCTCTCGCACATCTCAATGAACATATCGTCAGAAGGTTCCGGCAGCCCGAGAAACCTTGCAGTACGCTGCATTCTGTGTGCATTCTCGAAAGGTCTGAACAACACCACCTTACCGTCCTTCTGGGTGAAAGCCTTCAAACCCTCAAAGCAGGCGAAGGAATAGTGGAAGACACAGGTGAAAGGGTCCAGCACGAACTGGAACTCATCAGATTCTGTAATTTCAGACCATTTGCCTTTTGTCCATCTTGCCAATACAAGGGTCTTGGTCCTATAGGCATCAAAACCAAGTTTGCCCCAATCGATATTTGCCATAACTATTTGATTGATTTATAATTTTTCGAAATATATGATGCAATCCAGTCTCCCACAGCAGCAGTGCCATATACAGGACCTCCGTCTGCAAGGTCTTCTGTGACCACTCCGGCTTCAAGCGAAGCTGCCACAGCATCCCTGATGGCCTTCCCCTCGTCCATAAGTCCGAAAGCATATTCGAACATCATTGCAGCCGAAAGTATGGTAGCCACCGGATTGGCTATGTCCTTGCCTGCCGCCTGGGGATAAGAGCCGTGAATGGGTTCGAAAACTGAGGTATGTTCCCCCACCGATGCCGATGCCAGCAGACCCATAGAACCGGAAATGCAGCTTGCCTCATCCGTGAGTATGTCTCCGAAGGTGTTTTCAGTCACCATCACATCGAAGAACTTCGGTCCCGTAACGAGTTTCATAGCGGCATTGTCCACATACATATAGTCGGTGGTCACATCCGGATACTGCGGGGCCATTTCCTGAGCAATCTGCCTCCAGAGACGGGAAGACTCCAGCACGTTTGCCTTGTCCACCACGGTCAGGTGTTTGCGTCTGCGCCTAGCGTAATCATAGGAGAGTCTGAGGATTCTTTCGATTTCATAGCGGTGATAGAGATTGGTGTCGTAGGCAGTGTTGCCATCATCCCTGCGGCCCTTTTCCCCGAAATACATTCCTCCGGTCAATTCCCTGACACACAGGAAGTCAGCTCCGTCCACAAGATGCTCCTTAAGGGGAGATTTGTGCACCAGAGACTTGAAAGTCTCGACCGGACGCAGATTGGCATAGAGGCCCAGTTTCTTGCGCATTGCAAGCAATCCCTGTTCGGGACGCACTTTGGCTGTGGGATCATTGTCATATTTCGGATCCCCCACTGCGCCGAAAAGCACAGCATCGGAATCCATACACAGGCGGAAAGTCTCATCCGGAAACGGATCTCCATATCTGTCTATGGCACAGGCCCCTACAAAGCCGTGAGCATATTCAGCCTCGTGTCCGAAGCTTGCGCAAACAGCATCCACGGCCTTTACGGCCTGTTCCACCACTTCGGGTCCTATTCCGTCACCCGGAAGCCTTGCTATTCGAAGTTTCATTTCTTATTCTCGTATGCAATTATTTTATCCTGATTTTCAAGAAGATAGTCAATGTCATCAAGGGCATTCATCAGACAATACTTCTTGTACGCATTCAGTTCGAAGCTGAAACTGTGTCCGGTGGTGAGATTGGTGACTCTCTGGGACGGCACATCCACCCTCACTTTAGCCTCGCTGTCAGCTTCAATGGTATCGAAAAGTTCCTGAAGAAAATCTTCGGGCACCACTACAGGAAGCACGAAATTGTTCAGTTCGTTATTCTTGTGGATGTCGGCGAAAAAGCTGGAAATCACCACCCTGAATCCATATCCGGCCAAGGCCCAGGCAGCGTGTTCACGGCTGGAGCCGTTGCCGAAATTCTTGCCTGCCACAAGAATCTGATGCACTCCCTCCGCAGGAAAGGCAGAAAACTCCGGACGGTTGAGAACAAATTCCGGTTTGGGTTTGTCTTCAGCATCGAATCTCCAGTCCCTGAACAGCATATCGCCAAAATATTTTTCGTCCTTTGTGGTCGCCTTGAGAAAGCGGGCCGGGATGATCTGGTCCGTGTCCACATTCTCCACCTTCAGAGGCACGCAGGTGCTTTCGATAATATTGAATTTCTGTTTCATAGTAAATCTCTTGGATCTGTGACACAACCGGTTACGGCTGCAGCCGCTGCAGTGAGAGGGCTGGCGAGAAGGGTTCTTGCCCCAGGTCCCTGACGGCCTTCGAAATTACGGTTGCTGGTTGAGACACAGTATTTTCCTGCAGGCACCTTGTCGTCATTCATAGCCAGACAGGCCGAACAACCCGGCTGACGGATTTCAAAACCTGCAGCTTCCAGCACCTTGTCCAGACCCTCGTCCTTGATTTGCTCCATAACTGCCCAGGACCCCGGAACCAGCCAGGCAATGACATTTTCGGCCTTGTGACGCCCCTGAGCAATGGAGGCAAATGCCCTGAAATCCTCAATCCTGCCATTGGTGCAAGCCCCGAGGAAGACATAGTCCACTTTCTTGCCAATCATAGCATCCCCAGGATGAAAACCCATATAATCCAGCGACTTGAAGAAGGATTCACGCCCCTGCTCCGGTATGGATTCAAGTGCAGGCACTTTGCCCGACACCTCAACTCCCATTCCCGGATTTGTGCCGTAGGTTATCATAGGCTCGATGTCGGCTGCATCAAAAACAATCTCCTTGTCAAACACAGCATCATCATCGCTGCGCAAGGTCTTCCAATATTCCACAGCCTTGTCCCAATCCTCCCCTTTCGGTGAATACGGGCGGCCCTTGAGGTAGGCGAAAGTGGTTTCGTCCGGTGCCACGAATCCTCCCCTCGCCCCCATTTCTATGGAAAGGTTGCAGAGGGTAAGACGGCCTTCCATAGTCAGGCTCCGGACTGCACTTCCGGCATATTCCACGAAATAACCTGTGGCACCCGAAGTGCTGATCTGCTTCATTATGTAAAGAGCCAAATCCTTGGCAGTCACGCCCTTGCCCAATTTGCCCTCCACTTTGATTCTCATAGATTTGGGCTTGGACTGGAGTATGCATTGGGAGGCCATCACCATCTCCACCTCGCTGGTTCCGATTCCGAAGGCGATTGCGCCCACAGCTCCGTGGGTGGATGTATGCGAGTCTCCGCAGACTATGGTCATACCGGGAAGAGACAGTCCCTGCTCCGGCCCCACCACGTGGATTATGCCGTTGCGCGGATCCATCATCCCGAAATATGTCAGTCCGAATTCCCTGACATTTGCATCCAAAGTCTCCAGCTGTTTCCTCGACACCGGATCCTGAACCGGTTTGTCCTGGTCGTGGGTGGGGGTGTTGTGGTCCGGCATACAGAAGATGCGCTCCGGACGGAAACACTTGATGCCCCTTGCACGCAGGCCTTCGAAAGCCTGTGGTGAGGTCACTTCGTGGCAGTAGAGTCTGTCGATATAGATCTGCTGAGGGCCGTCCTCTATGCGGTCCACAATATGGGAGTCCCAGATTTTGTCGAATAGGGTATTCATCTCAGACGCTGTGGATTTTGTTCACACAGTCCACATAGGCCTCCACCGAAGCTGTGACTATGTCCGTGTTGGACCCGAAGCCGTAATAAATCCGCCCTTCGTGCTCCACCTGCATATGCACCTTGCAGGAGTCGTCGGAACCCTTGGTGACACCCTGGATTGTGAATTCGTTGATGTTGATTTTGCGTTTGACGATTTGCCTGAGGGCATTGATGGAAGCATCCACAGGGCCGTTTCCAGTTGCGGCCGCCTCGAATTTCTCCCCGGCTATATCCACTCCTATGGATGCCACGGGTTTCATTCCTATGCCGCTGGTGGCCTGCAGCCAGTCCACCTTGATGACCTGCTCGTGACTGCGGTCCGCACCTGCAAGCATAAGTATGTCATCATCGCAGACTTCCTTTTTCTTGTCCGCAAGTTTGAGGAACTCCTGATATACCTTGTCCAGCTTTTCCTCGCTGAGCTTGACTCCGAGAGACTCCAGACGGTATTTCAGTGCCGCGTGGCCGCTGCGGGCAGTGAGGACTATGGAATTGGTGTCCAGACCTATGTCTTTCGGATCTATGATTTCATAGGTGGAGACATTCTTGAGCACGCCGTCCTGATGTATGCCGGAGGAATGGGCAAAGGCATTGCGTCCCACTATGGCCTTGTTGGGCTGCACCGGCATATTCATCAAGTTGGAAACCATACGGCTCACAGGATAAATCCTCGTGGTGTTGATATTGGACTGCAGGTCTATGTCGTTGTGGGACTTGATGATCATCGCTATTTCCTCAAGGGAGGTGTTGCCGGCCCTCTCGCCCACTCCGTTGATGGTCACCTCACACTGGCGCGCTCCGTTCAGGAGTCCGGCCATAGTATTGGCGGTTGCCATTCCGAGGTCGTTGTGGCAGTGGGTTGAGATGATGGCGTTTTCGATATTGGGCACATTGTCACACAGGTACTTGATTTTTGCCCCATATTCTGCAGGCAGACAATAGCCCGTTGTGTCAGGTATGTTGACTACGGTCGCACCTGCGGCAATCACAGCTTCAATTACCCTTGCAAGATACTCATTCTCGGTCCTTCCAGCATCCTCGGCATAGAATTCCACCTCGTCCACAAAATTCCTGGCATATTTCACAGCCTTCACAGCCCTCTCCAGGATTTCCTCACGGTTGGAGTTGAACTTGTATCTGATATGCGAGTCGGAAGTGCCTATTCCGGTGTGGATTCTCTTGCGCTTTGCATATTTGAGGGCATCCACAGCCACATCGATATCCTTCTGCACAGCTCTGGTGAGGGCGCAGACCGAAGGCCAGGTCACAGCCTTGGAAATCTCGATGACGGAATTGAAATCCCCCGGACTGGACACCGGAAAACCCGCCTCGATAACATCGACTCCGAGGGACTCGAGAGCCTTGGCCACCTGGATTTTCTCAACCGTATTCAGCTGACATCCCGGCACCTGCTCCCCGTCCCTCAGGGTTGTGTCAAAGAAATAGACTCGATTCTTGTCCATAATGCAGGAGATTACTTATTCTCCGGACGGAGGGTGCGGACAGTTTCGGCAGTCTTCCACATCTCGCTGTCCCTGAGGACTTTGAGCTCCTTCTCAAGACCCTCGCGATAGTCAGGCTTGGAGTTGGAATCAATGGAAATCTGAGCCTCTGTTCCATTCTGTACGCTCTCGTAGAGCTGCTCCACTACAGGCTTGATGGCATCGTGGAAACGAGGATACCAGTCAAGGGCACCCCTCTGGGCTGTAGTTGAGCAGTTTGCATACATCCAGTCCATACCCTTCTGGGCAAACAGCGGCATAAGAGACTGGGTAAGTTCCTCAACTGTCTCATTGAAGGCCTCGCTCGGAGTGTGACCGTGCTCGCGGAGAACTTCGTACTGTGCCTGAAGCAGGCCCTGAATTGCACCCATAAGAGATCCGCGCTCTCCTGTGAGATCTGAAACTGCCTCTCTCTGGAAGGTGGTCTCGAAAAGATATCCTGAACCTATGCCTATGCCGAGGGCTACGGTACGCTCGTATGCACGGCCTGTAACATCCTGATATACAGCAAAAGAAGCATTGATTCCGCGGCCTTCGAGATAGAGTGAACGCACAGTTGTGCCTGAACCCTTAGGAGCCACCATAATCACGTCCACGTCAGCAGGAGGCACACAGCCTGTGCGGTCGCTCCAGGTGATTGCGAAACCGTGTGAGAAATACAGAGCCTTGCCCGGAGTGAGGTAAGGTTTGATGCGTGGCCATACGGACATCACTGCTGCATCTGAAAGCAGACACATAATGATGGTACCCTTTTCGCAAGCTTCCTCAATGCCGAAAAGAGTCTCGCCCGGTACCCAGCCGTCAGCTACTGCCTTGTCGTAGGTTTTGCCCGGACGCTGGCCCACGATCACGTTGAAACCATTGTCCCTGAGGTTCAAAGACTGACCCGGACCCTGCACGCCGTAACCGATGACAGCGATGGTCTCGCCTTTGAGTGTTTCCCTTGCCTGTTCGAGTGTGAATTCTTCACGAGTGATGACATTTTCTTCTACACCACCAAAATTAATCTTTGCCATAATTTTGAATAATTATTTGGATTTAACTTTTTCTCTTTCTTCAAGATATTTGTACAGAGGCTCCTGTTTCTCGCGGGAGACCATAATCTGGCCGGAACGCTGGAACTGCATCACCCCGAAACGGCTGAGCTCGTTGTAGAGCTGCTGAGTTTCCTCAGTGGTGCCGACCTTGGAAATTACCGTGAAGTCCCTGTTGATTTCTATGATTTTTGCATAATAGCCCTGGAGTATGTCCTCTATGTTGCCGGAGCCTAAAATCTTGTCAGTCGGCACTTTGTACAGGGCAAGCTCCCTATAGACGGTCTGCTCGTCGGAATAGTAAAAGGCCCTCACTATGTCCACCTTCTTCTCCAGCTGCTGCACCACCTCGATAATTTTCTTCTCCACCGTGTATGTAACTATGGAAATCGTGTGAATTCCCTCCAGCGGAGAGGCGTTTGCAGACATACTGGACATATTCAGGCTATGTCTGGTGAATATGTTGGCCACCTGATTGAGCACACCGATCTGGTTTTCGGAGTGCAGAACTACCGTATATCTTCTGACTGTATTGTCCATAATTATTTATACCATTCAGTTTCAGAAATCATTATCTCGTTGACCCCTTTGCCCGGCGGAATCATAGGCATCACGTTTTCCTGTTCCGCAACGTGAACTATGAGAATGCGGGCGCGCTCGTCAGCGAAAAGTCTATGCACGGCTCCCCTCAATTCCTCACGGGACTCAACTACCTCACTGTCAATGCCATAAGCCCGGGCAATCAGAGTGTAGTCCGGATTCATCATCCTGGTTGCGGAATAGCGGCGGTCAAAGAACATCTCCTGCCACTGTCTCACGTTGCCGAGCCAGTTGTTGTTGAGTATGACCACTTTGACTCCGACATTTTCCTGCATCACCACTCCCAGTTCCTCTATGGTCATCTGAATGCCTCCGTCTCCACAGAAAAGGCAAACCGGTCTGGATGGCTCTGCGATTTTTGCGCCTATGGCTGCAGGAAGGCCGAATCCCATAGTGCCCAATCCTCCGGAAGAAATGAAACTGCGGGTCTGATTGAAACGGGAATATCTGGCTGCAACCATCTGGTTCTGACCCACATCCGTGACCACAATAGCCTTGTTTTCAGTAACTTGGGAAACCATATCGACAACCTCGCCCATCCTTATGTCGCCTGTCTCCGGCTCAAGTTCCGGACGGATGACCCTTTCATCTTCCACTTTTCTAACCTGTCTGAAACTCTCCCTCCACTCGTGCCTGTCAGCGCGGGAAATCTTGGCAGTCAGGGCCTCGAGAACTTTGCGCGCATCAGCATTAATGCCCAAGTCCACCGGCACAAGCTTGCCTATTTCGTATGCATCTATGTCTATATGAATCACTTTGGCCTGACGGGCATAAGTAGAGACAGGTCCGGTCACCCTGTTGTCGAAACGCATACCCACAGCAATGAGCAGGTCACATTCATTGGTTTTGACATTAGGAGCGAGATTGCCGTGCATTCCGAGCATACCCTCGAAATGGCTGAATCCGGAAGGCAGGGCGCTCAGTCCGAGAAGAGTGGAACCTGCCGGTATATCCCCTTTCTTGAGAAAATCCATAAGAGCCTGTTCTGCCCCGCTCATCAATATGCCCTGACCGAAGACCACGAAAGGCCTGGAGGACTGGTCTATCATTCTTGCAGCCTCGTCAAGCTCAGCCTCACAAGCCTCAGCCTCAGGTACATAGCTACGGATGAAATCGCACTTGGAATAATTGAACTCGGCAAATCCAGTCTGCGCATCCTTGGTAAAGTCCAGCACCACCGGTCCCGGACGGCCTGTACCGGCAATGTAGAATGCCCTTGCCACTGCCCAGGCCACGTCTTCGGCACGCCTGATCTGATAATTCCATTTGGAAATAGGAGTAGTGAGACCTATGATGTCGGCCTCCTGAAATGCGTCCGTTCCGAGAGAACTGGAGGGCACCTGGCCCGTAATCACCACCACCGGAGTAGAATCGGACATTGCGTCGGCCACACCCGTGATGATGTTGGTCGCGCCTGGACCGGAGGTAACGAAGACAACTCCGGGGGTATTCTTCACCCTTGCATAGCCCTGGGCCGCGTGTATGGCTCCCTGCTCGTGGCGGACAAGTATATGCCTAAGCCTGTCGGAATAGTTTAAAAGTTTATCATACAAGGCCATTACCTGACCTCCCGGATAACCGAAAACGGTGTCAACGCCTTCCTCCACAAGAGATTGCAGTAGAATTTCGGCTCCGGTAAGCCGGTTATGTGTCTGGTCTGTTTCCATATCTTTCAGTTTTGTTCCTCCGTGTTTACAGTAATATCGGGTATTCAGATTGTTATTCGATAATCCTGACTGCACCCTTGTCCGCAGAGCTGACCATTGCAGCATAGGCTTTGAGACTCTTTGAGACCTCCCTTTTGCGCGCCCAAGGTGTGAATGCCATTTTTCCGCGCGAAAGTTCCTCCTCACGCCTGAGTTGAAGCTCCTCATCGCTGAGCCGGACATTGATTTTCCTTTCAGGTATGTCTATCTCTATGATGTCCCCATCGCGTACCAGGGCTATGTTGCCACCCGCTGCCGCTTCCGGGGAAATATGTCCTATGCTGAGTCCTGAGGTACCCCCGCTGAAACGGCCGTCAGTTATCAGGGCACATTCCTTTCCCAGATGCATTGACTTGATATAGGAGGTCGGATAAAGCATTTCCTGCATTCCAGGGCCTCCCTTAGGACCTTCGTAACTAATGACCACGACATCCCCTGCCTTGACTTTTCCGCCCAAAATCCCTTCACAGGCAGCCTCCTGAGAATCAAAGACTTTAGCAGGGCCGGAGAATTTCCAGATGGACTTGTCCACTCCGGCGGTCTTGATTACGCAGCCGTCCTTTGCTATGTTGCCGAAAAGCACTCCGAGGCCTCCGTCTGTGGTGTAGGCGTGGGCAAGGTCTCTGATGCAACCATTGCTGCGGTCCGTATCGAAAGTTTCATAATCATTGTCCTGCGAGCCCATCCGGGTGCTGAAACGGTTGGCCGGGGCACTTGCGTAAATTCCCTTAGCCTCCTCCGTAACATTAGGACTATCAATACAATATGCGTCAATCTCCTCCGCCAGTGTCATTCCGTCCACTCTCTTGAGGGAAGTGTCCACGAGACCGCCTTTTGCAAGTTCGTTCATAATGGTGACAATCCCGCCTGCCCTGTTCACATCCTGAACGTGATATTTGTTGGTGTTGGGGGCCACCTTGCACAGGCAAGGCACCCTGCGGGAAAGTGCATCTATATCCGACATCTTGAAGTCCGCTCCGGCCTCATTTGCAACTGCAAGGAGATGAAGCACGGTATTGGTAGAACCGCCCATAGCTATGTCCAGGGCCATTGCATTGAGGAAAGCTCCGCGGGTGGCTATCGAACGTGGCAGCACGGACTCATCCCCATCCCTGTAGTATTTGTATGCGTTGCTGACTACCAGACGGGCGGCCTTGCGGAAGAGTTCTATTCTCCGGCTATGGGTGGCGACAACAGTGCCGTTACCAGGGAGTGAAAGGCCTATGGCTTCCGTGAGACAGTTCATTGAATTGGCCGTGAACATTCCGGAACAGCAGCCGCAACCCGGGCATGCGGAATTTTCAATTTCAGCAACATCTTCGTCGCTTACGGAAGGGTCTGCGGACTTCACCATTGCATCAATCAGGTCGAGTCTCTGCGAGCCCATAACTCCTGCCTCCATAGGGCCTCCCGACACGAAAACCGCAGGGATATTGAGCCTCATTGCAGCAATCAACATTCCCGGAGTGATTTTGTCACAATTGCTTATGCAAATCATCGCGTCTGCCTTGTGGGCATTGACCATATATTCCACCGAATCGGCTATGATGTCTCTGGAAGGCAGGGAATAGAGCATTCCGTCGTGGCCCATTGCGATTCCATCGTCAACTGCGATGGTATTGAACTCAGCTGCAAAACATCCCTGGGCTTCAATTTCCGCCTTGACTATCTGGCCAATTTCGTGAAGATGAGTGTGACCCGGAACAAACTGGGTGAAAGAATTCACTACGGCAATTACCGGTCGTCCCATCTGTTCCTTCTTCATTCCTGCTGCCATCCACAGGGCTCTGGCTCCGGCCATTCGTCTGCCGTTTTGGGTCACTGCACTTCTGAGTTCGTGTTTCATAGTCCTTTCAAATTGTTACTTCTAATAATATCGAAGCGCTCTTTCCGATTTTCCGGGAAGAGCGCTCCAGTATGCTTTATCACACGTGATGCCATCACTTTCCCGGTCCAACTATCTTAATGACAAGGACTAGCAAGCTAATGACGTTCACGACTACTAACATAATTCTCTATTTTTTTAGTTTTTGCGGAATGTGCTCCGCTGCAAATGCGATTGCAAAAGTATAAAAGATATTTCCAATTGCAAAGTTTTTTCTTGATTTTTTAGCTACCAGGAGCGTAGCGACCGAAGGGGTTTCGGGGAATCCTTTCCCCGCGCCCCTCAGGGGCTGTCACGAAGTGACTGGGGGTTGGATAAATTGGGTACAAATTTGTACCAAATTTGTACCCCCGTGCGGAATCGAACCGCAACCGTCAGAACCGGAATCTGAAATTCTATCCATTAAACTACGGAGGCATAGCCCTTTCTGACTGACAATATCAAAAAAGGACTGCAAAGATAATGAATTTTCCAGAATTATATTACCTTTGCGCACCTAAATCTACTTACAAATTGTTATGTCAGCAGCAAAAAGAGACAGTTTCGGCAGCAGTTTCGCAGTAATAATGGCTTATGCAGGCTCTGCCATCGGACTTGGAAACCTATGGAGATTCCCGTATATGGCGGGGGAAAACGGAGGCGCTGCCTTCATATTTATCTATCTGATTTGCACACTGTTACTATCCCTGCCCATCTTCCTTGCAGAAGCTGTAATCGGCCGTCACGCGCAGCTCAACGCAGTGGGGTCCATGAAAAAACTCGCTCCCAAGTCTTTTTGGAACATTTTAGGTGTACTTTCAGTTTTAACCCCCACCGTGCTGCTTTCATATTATAGCATAGTGGGCGGATGGTCAGTGGAATATTTTCTCCGCTCTTTCAATTTGAATTACGGCGAATTCCTGCCCTCCGGCTACAAAGCCCTGGCATTCGGCACGGTGATGCTCGGTATCACTTGCCTGGTGGTGGCCTGCGGGGTGAAGAACGGGATAGAAAAATTCAGCAAATACTCCATCCCGGCGCTGTTCCTCTTCATAATCATAATAATGATATATGCCCTCAGGCTGCCCGGAGCGATGAAAGGTGTTGAATATCTGATTCATCCCGATTTCTCCAAAATCACAGGCCGGACCATAGTTGCAGCCATAG
Organism: Rikenellaceae bacterium; assembly: GCA_022777205.1. Classification (GTDB taxonomy): domain Bacteria; phylum Bacteroidota; class Bacteroidia; order Bacteroidales; family UBA932; genus Cryptobacteroides. The sequence goes on along the minus strand of JALFGP010000027.1, from coordinate 69,206 downwards.
GCCAGTCCTTCTATTCTATGTCCTTAGGTTCGGGCATCATTCTAACCTATTCCTCCTATGTCAGCAAAAAGGAAAATATGATGACCTCAGGCATCTGGACAGCCATTTCCTCTATTGTCTTCGCAATAATCGCAGGCTTCGCCATAATGCCGGCAGTCTTTGCCAAGGGCATCGACCCTGAATCCGGTCCCGGGCTGCTTTTCGTAACCCTCCCTGAAATATTTGTGCAGATGGGCCAGGCTTCACCTTTCCTGGGCAGGGCAATCAGCGTACTCTTCTTTCTGACCGTTGTTGTCGCCGCCCTCACCTCGACCATTTCCCTTGTGGAACCCGGCATTGCCTGGCTGGTGGAAGAAAAGAGAATCCCCCGCAGGAAAGCCTGCATCATAATGTTTTCAGTGATATGGCTGATTGGGGTCGGAAGCGCATTCTCCCAGGAGATTTTCGGGTTTGTGGATAATCTCTGCTCCAACATACTGCTTATTTTCGGAGCCCTGATTGCAGTGCTTTTTGTAGGCTGGAAAATGGACAAAACCGCAGTTAGGGATGAACTCACCAACAAAGGCAGCTGCAACACAGCCATTTACAATCTGGTGTATTTCGCAATCCGCTATCTTGCGCCTGCAACTCTGATTGTGGTCTTCATTTTCAATTTCATATAGCCGCCGAGCGCAAGCCGCTGATCATTCGTAGCCTTTGTTCTGCTTCAATTTTCCGTTGAGTTCTATGCATTTGCGCGGAATGGGGAATAAGATTGTGTGGGCATCTGTCTCGGAAGGCAGTTGCGGTCTCATATCGTATTCCTGATGGTATTTCCCGAAACGTATGAGGTCCTGACGCCGCCAGCCTTCCAAAGCCAGTTCCAGCATACGCTCTTCCAGAAGTGTGTCCAGATTACACTCCCTTGGGGATGCTCCGGCCCTTTCACGCAAACATGCCATAGACGGCGTACCGTCCTGACCATTGCGCACAAGTGCCTCTGCCTTCATCAGAAGTGCATCCGCAAATCTGAACAGGACTATGTCATTGTCCTGGAGTTTGCCGTTTTCGTAGGCGTGAATGTCGGTTTCATATTTGTTGAAACGGGCTCCTGCTGTAGTCCTGAAAGGGCTGCCTGTCAGATTCGGAGCCACTTCCATAGGGTAATAGACCAGAGGACTTCCATCTTCCGTCAAAACCGGTTCACCTCCCACCTTCACTTCATCGAAACTGAATGTTGCCCATAGCCTCGGATCGGGAGACGGGGTGCCATATCCGAAAACTTGCATTGCCTCACGCGTGGCTGAGGGGCCGTTTTCAGCTTCAAAGCCATAGGCGGCACCGTGGCTGTAGTGGATGGAGCGGAACTGGTAATGGTATTCCACCTTGTATGCCTCCCTGTCAGCCGGGATGGTGAAGATATTCTCAAGCGACTTCTCATTCCCGGTGCTGAAATTGCTCGAGATCATTGATTCCAAGCCATATATGTCCGCCAGCCTGTCGCAATAAAAGATACAGGTCTCCCAAGCATTCAGCTTGCTTCCTTCCACCTCGAACATTATTGCGGAACCGTCCTGCCCGATTCCGTCCGTGCAGTCGTCATCGGAGTAAATTTCGGCATTCAGAGCCAGTTTTGCCAGCACGAACCACACCACGGGCGCAGTGACCTTGCCGTAGTGAAGACCCTCTTCGTTGCTCCGGGCTATGGGGAGATACTCCAGAGAGTATTGCAACTCGTTGAAAATAAACCGGAATGTCTGACTTCGGGGAGATTGTAGCTCCTGCCATTTATTGTGTTCATCCACTATCGGAATGTTTCCGAACAAATCCATAGCATACCAAAAGAAAATGGCCCTCAGCGCCCTCACTTCTGCAATCCAGGCATTGGTTGTTTCTGCACCGCAAAGTTCCGAAGATCGCGCCAGCACATCCAGAGATGCGTTGCACCTGCTGATATTGCTGAAAAGATAGGTCCATACGGTATAGAGGCAACGGTCAGAGGATTCCCAGGTGTGAAAATATAGGTTCTCCCAATAACCTCCGTCATACCAGTCCCCTCCCCGGATCGGTACAATGACCTCATCAGTTGTGAGGGTGTTGTAGTCGTAGATTCCACGACAGGTGCCCTGCAGGCCTATGGATTCCTGATTGCTGCCCAAATTGTTGTAGAGGGCTGCGACTGCATTCCTGTAAACATCTGCCGGAGTGGAGTAAATCTCATCGTGCGGCAAACTGTCCCCCACCTTCACGTAGAGACAGGAAACAAAGCACGGAAGCAACGCGGACAATATGATTAACTTCTTCATTGTCAAAATCTTATACTGAATCCCAGAGAGTAGGTACGGAAAAGCGGCCAGCACATCTTGTCGTCTATTCCAAGAGTGCCGTTCACCACATAACTGTTTATCACAGGTGTGAGGCCGGAATAGGATGTCATTTGAGCCAGATTCTTGACACAGAAGGAGATACGCAGGGATTGGACAGCCGACTTGGGAAGCAGGAATTCGTAGCCCAAGGTCAGATGCTCAATATTGGCATAGTCTCCCTTTTCGAGCCAATAGTCGGAAACTCTCTGGTCTGCAATATTTTTCCCGGGGGCAGTTCTGAGCACGTTGTAGGATGGAAATGAGGTCATATTGCTATAAGCCAAAGCCGTTCCGTTGAAGACTTTATGACCGAAGGCCCCATTGATCTGCATTATGAGATAGAGACTTTTCCATCTGAAACTGATACTTGAGCCAAGAGTGAATTTCGGAATTGCCTGCCCCGCCACCTGACGGTCTCCGTAATCACCGAGGTCCACGCTTGAATCGCCGTCAAGGTCCACTATATTATAGCGCCAGGTCCCGTCTTCATTCTGCACAAGTCCTTCACAATGAGGCAGATAGAAGACTCCGACAGGCTCTCCCACGATTTGGTAAACCACATTGTTGTCACCCCCGACCTGTCCTGCCCCAGAAACTGAGGCAATGGGAGAAATCCGGTCGGCATCCAGTTCCATACCCATCCAGGTGCCACTGAGCGATTCCAGACGGTTGCGTTGCCAGGAGACGTTTGCACTTATGACAAGGTCTATGTCACTGGTTTTGACTGGCGCAAAGGCAACGCCCAGGTCCACACCCATATTGCTCATTTTGCCGAGGTTGGCGAGCATCTTGTCGTAGGTGAAGGGAGGCACGGGCACGTCGTAGGAATAGAGCATATTGTCTGTCCTGGAATAGTAGTACTCTATGGTAAAAAGGAAGCGGCTGTTCCACATCCCCAGTTCAGCGCCTGCATTGACCGAAGATACTCTTTCCCAACCTATGTCGGGATTGGGATTGTAAGTGGTTCCGAGAGCGAGGAGGGGATAGCCATAGACAGGCACCACACCTAGGGGCTGAGCATAATTGCCGTTCACATAAGAATTTATGGCTCCGATATTTCCGGAACGCCCGTATCCGACCTTGAAATTAAGGGATGAAACGGTTTGGTTGTCAACGAGAAAGTCTTCCTTCTTGACATCCCAAACGAACGAAGCAGACGGAAAGAATCCCCACTTGTGGGCATCGCCGAGCAGGCTGGAGCCGTCGGTGCGGGCATTAAGTGCGAATTTGTAACGTCCCATCAGATTGTAATCCAGTTCAATTCCGAAGGAGAGCAGTTTCTTTTCGAGATAGTTGCTGCCGGTACCACCCAGCGGAATTGAGGAGGCTGCCCCGAGATTGTCGTAACCGAAAAGAGGATTGGCAAGTGAGCGTACCCCAGTCCGGAATCCGGAGTTGCGCTCGACGTGATATTCAGTCCTGATGTGTGATGAGAAATTATGGTCACCCCAGGTTTTGTCGTAGTGCAGGGAGACATTGCACAAAAGGTCGTCCTTTTTGGATTCGCTGCGGGATGCACTGCCTCCATCCGTAAATGCAGTTTCATAGGATGTGAAATAATAGGAGCCGAAAGCATTCAGGGCAAGACAGTCAAGGATATCGTAACTGAATGATGCGTGAGTGGCGATGTTCATATTGCGGCTGTCGTTTTTGGCAGCAATCATCGCGAGAGGCGCACCTATGAGAACGGCGTTGGGATTACGGAAATTTGCTTCCGCGTCGTAGGTGGGATTCTGACAGGCGGCGGAATAGAATATTTTCTTCGGGTCATTCAGTCCATAGTTTCTTGAAAGTGACCCCACTACACCCAGGTCCAGATTTATGCGGTCATTCAGAAGTGTCTGATTCACATCCAGTTTTGTGACTATATTATCGTTGCCCTTGTCCTTGAGCACACTGTTGTCCTGGGCATATCCCACGGATGCCCTGTAGCCGAAAGGACCGGAGCCCCCTCCCAATGCCACATAATGGTTCTGCACGAAGGAAGGACGGGTGAGAGCGGAGTAATAGTTCGTGGAACTGCCTCCGTCGTTGATATACAGGCCTCTGTCCGCTGCCACGGCACGGTATTCATCGGCGGAGAGCATCTGCAGACCGCCGTATGGAGCTGAAACCGCCAAATGGCCCTCATAGGCTATGCGGAACCCCTCTCCGGAGTTCATCCTGGTCTTGACCTGAATCACTCCCGCAGATCCGTCGGAACCATAAGCAGCTGTTTCTGAGGTGTTTTTCAAAATCGTGAAACTCTCGATGTCGGACGGATAGAGAGCAGAAAGAGCAGTGATGTCTGAAATCACTCCGTCAATGATGACCATAGGGTCGTTAGCGCCCAAGATGGAAGAAGATCCTCTCACCCTCACACTGTTGAGCACAGCGCTGCCATTGATTCCGTCGTTAGTGACATTGACACCGGCAGACTGTCCCTGAAGCAAATCGAGCGCATTCATATACAGCCCCTTGGCCGGAACAGCTTTAACGGTATCCGTTATCGTTGAAGGCATCTGAAAACCGACTTGTTCCAACGGAGCCATCCTCTTGACCGCCTTCTTCCGCCGTCTCGGAGCCGCATCCGCCACCTGGCTTATCAGAAACAACAGACAGGTTATGCAGACTAAAAATTTTCTCATACAACGCAATTTCCGCAAACTTACACAAAATCCGGCTTAAGTCTTTGCGCTGTGGTGATATTTTTTGAGCAAATGTAGAAAAATCATATTTTTACGTAAAAGTTTATTGGGGATGAAACCATCCTCAGCCGTTGCCGGTATTATGAAAAAATTCCAAGAAACTCAGCGAAAATGGCCAGAAATCGACCATTTTCGCTGAGTTTCAAAATCAATTTGCTTTAGATAACAGGCTGGGCTAATGGAGACCGCATCTTTCCATCATCTCACCTCTTTCCAGTCACCGCAAGGAACCTTTACAGTGCGGAGTTTGTCACCGCGGCGGATGACTATGCGCTCAGATCCGGATGCGTTGAGGATGTAGAGACGCTTGCCGCGAGGGGCAGCCTCAACGACGGCGTTGTCCTGATAGACGGCAATTATGAGTTCTGAGTCACTCTCTGCCTCGATGAGCGGGTAGCCAAGTTCGGGGTGATGAGGGCGGAACTCGCTATGCAGCAGAGTCTCGCGGTGCTCTGATGCAAATGCCATCCATTTTCGCATTACAGCAAGATGTTCTTGCGGAATATCCTTCAACATCGCGGAATACTGGATGACTCCGAAAATAGAGTTGATTATCGCGCGTCCGACATTCTCCGGAGTTTCTTCCAGATTCCATTCCAACATATCCGAGTGTACGGCCGTCGAGCCGCTCGTGAGCCTCAGCGAAGCTATTCTCATTCTGTTGTCCTTCGCATTTCCGGGACAGTCGGCAGCGCGGAACATATTGCCGTATTGTCTGATGGCCGGCCCGATGTATTGCTGCCTGAATTCAAGGAGAATGTCCGGCTTTATGGCCTTCAGCGCAGAGGAGACTTCTTTCATCAGCACATTCACCGCCTCACTGACATTCATAATGTCGCGTCCGGCATAGTTCTCCTTTACGGCCGGATCCTCTCCCCGCAGCCCAAAACTGTCGATAAAATCGAGTTTGAAACCATCCAGATGCCAATCTTTCTGCGCCTTACAATACAATTCCACAAGATGTTTTCTGACCTCCGGAAAACGTGGGTCAAGCACGGCGCAGCGGCTGCCCCAGTCAATATAGAGATATTTTCCCTCAAACTTTGCGTATGCTTCGCTGTTGAATCCGACATAAGGCACGCTGTACCAAATCATATATTTCATACCGAGTTTGTGCACTGCGGCGACGTGTGCGGCCATATCCGGAAATTTTTCGGGAGCCGGTCTCCAGTCTCCACAAAAAGCATAACCTCTGTTTCCATCGGCAGTCTGCCATCCGTCATCAAGAATTATGGTTTTCATTCCGAGATCCGCCGCGAGCCTGCATTCTTCTTCGACTGTCTTGTCAGTCACGTTCTGGTGGAACTGGTACCAAGTTGAATAGAGCGGCTCGAAAGCGGCTTCAGGAGTGTCAAAGGCCTGTAGACCCTTTTCTTCCATCATCCACCTGACGCCCTCCTGAATGGTCTCTCCCCAAAACACGCGACGCCCGTCGAGCATAATCCGGGTTTCATAATGGCTCATCGGAGCCTCGGCTTCTCTAAAGAAACGCAACTCCGAACAGACGTCGCAACCTTCCTCCATCACGCCGAGGGCTGCCTCCACCCGTCTGAAAGTCTCGCTGCATGCGATTGTCAGGCAGTTTGTATCGTTGTCGTCGAAATACTCATAGAGCGGCATTCTGAACGCAAGTGCGCTGGAACCGTTGCTGCTGCCCCAGAACGGGTCGAGATGGGTTCCGCAATAGACGTCCGAACTCCAAGTGTTGAAGGCGCCTTTCTGAGGAAATGTGAAATAGACGTTGAACTTTGCCGGTGCACAAGGCTGAGGAGCGTCCATCGATATGCTGATTATTTCTTTCTCTCCATCATTTTCTAAAGATGCGTTGAATTTCCAGTCTCCAGGATTATCGGAAACAATCACAATCTCATCCACAAGCGAACTGCTCAGCACCGGAGCGACAATTGTGCCCTTCGATGCAAAAGGATTGTCCATCCAAGTGCTTTGAGCATGGGAAATGCAAATAGACAAAGTGGATAATGCGATTGTGAGAATGTGTTTGTACATACAAAGTTACTATTTGAATTGTTGTCGGTTATAATTTCTATAACAGTTGAGATGAATCGAAAGTATAACGCAAATATAGTCAATTTAATTCAACTCATTCTTTGTGCTTACTATTTTGACGCCTACTTAGAAAAACATTATATGATAGGCTTCGCCTTTGAAAGCTCCGCCAACGACATATTGTACGGCAGTGGGTGAGAGCTGTTCCTGCCAGAACTCACTTCCATCGTGCCTCCGTTCCTTTCCAGAGTCCTGTCAATATATTCTAGACTTGAGCATAAGCTCATCGAACGCCTCCCTGTAGGAGTAGATGTCCTTCACGTCATACACTTCTTCCAGAGTGGGTATGAGCTCGTCGAACGATACCTTGCAGAGCAGTTCAGAAAGTGTCATATTTATTGTTTATTGGTTTCAGAGTACAAAGAAAGCAAGTTTCACTGCAAGAATATGGCAGCACATTAAAGATTCTGCGACAGGATTTCTTCCTGCCATATTCTTGCAGTAATATATACTATATTTGCAGCATAAAATTCAAAAAACAATGAAACATTACGGCGATTTATATGAGCAGCAAATGAAATGGTTTGAGACCATTGATGCTCTTGAGACACTCCCGGAAGAAGAGAGAATAGAGAGATACCGCGCAGAGGTGCAGAACGTGGAGAAAAGCATACTCCGCCTCACGGGAGACCCCCTGAAGCTCTCGTCCAGACGGTGGGAGAAGAGCGAAAGGACAGCCGAGAAGGTTGAGGACCTGCTCGGGAGACGATACTATCTTCTTTCGAAGATGTTCGAAATCCATTGCTCCGAGGCAGAGGTAAAAAGGATGGAGAGCGTCAATGCGCATCTGTATAAACTTACCTGCAACATGTTCTCCAGGACCGGCAGGATGTACCGGAACATCCTCGACCTCCCGATGGACCCCAAGGACGATGACCTCACGGTGGAAGGGACGCTGAAGTACTGGGGAGACTCGGCGCAGGACGTTATACACCTGGAGGATGACGGGTTCTACGGGTCCGACTTCACGAGGATGATCCTTATCAACGACACCCTCCAGAGGGATGTCAAAGGCGACCTGGGAATCATCTCCTGCCGTCCATTTTGGAATCCGGGCTGCGGACACAAGTCCTCGATGAGCGATGCCGAGCTTGACATCGACAATCATCTCGACGACGGCACGACCTGGGCGGAAAGCTGGCTGAGGCATCCGAAACTCGACCATATATGCATGTGCTATGCGACTCACGCAGTCGTGACTCATCAGGACTACCCGATCCCGGACCTTCTGAGGATGAACACCTTCGAGGTGAAGGTGGACGTGACCGTGCAGCAGATAAGCGAGCAGGACGGGACGCGCTTCTTCTGGTGGAAGAACTGCTCAGAGCAGGAGTTCATTGACAAGTTCATGCACGAGGCACAGAGCCGCCCTTCAGGAGAGAGCCTCGGGGAGTTCGTCTGGAGGAGGGGCATTGAGTATTTCGAACTGGAGGAAATCTCCCGGCTTCCGGACTGCCGAAAAGACGATAATTTGGCCGGGGATTTCCTGAAGGCTCTCAGGAAGATACACAGGGAACTTAAAGGATTATAGAATATGGACAACAATGATTGCAGATGGCCGGTGGCCATCGGAACTACAGAGAGCGGCGAAATGATTCTTTATGACAATGGAATAATATCCAACTGCAAGCTATGCAGAGTTATTCACTAACTTTATCGTCAAATAATTCGCCTATGCCGACAAGATACATCTGTGACACTGACCATTACAACGAGGTCATCGCCCGTTGCGCCTCGGTGAAGTCATCCCTCTGGATAGGGACCGCCGACATAAAGGACCTGCACATCAAGCTGGGCCTCGACAGCCTGCCTTTCCTTGCCGTCCTTGCAAATCTGGTCCGCAAGGGCGTAAATGTGAGGCTCCTGCACGCCAAGGAGCCCGGTCCCGTCTTCCGTGAGGAGTTCGACCGATATCCGTCACTCTTTACGGGGCTGGAGAGGGCCCTGTGCCCCAGGGTGCACTTCAAGATATTCGTTTTCGACGGGAAGGAGGCCTACATAGGGTCTGCCAACCTGACCGGCGCCGGGATGGGAATGAAGTCCGGCCGCAGACGCAACTTTGAGGCGGGCATACTTACGGACGACTCCGCGCTCGTGGCCGCCGCAATGGATCATTTAGACTCGGTATGGGCAGGGTTCAGGTGCCGGGACTGCGGCAGGAAGGACTACTGCGGGGACCCTATTGTGAAATGAAATCTATCTTATGTAACCTTGGATTATACTCGAAAGTGTTGCGCTTAAACAGCACTTTTCAATAAAACTGTTGTTTATGTGCAACATATTTTGTACCTTTGAGACGTAAAAGAAGCTCATATGGATACGTTATTTCGGAAACACGACAGGTTACTTGCCAATACATCAATGGATATTGTTCGTGAACAGATGGACCAAATCCATTGGAATGCACAGATTATCAGCATAATGGGTCCGAAGGGTGTAGGCAAATCCACTCTTCTGAGACAATATGTAAAGCGCAATTACCAAATCGGAGACAGAAGAGCGCTCTATTGCTCGGCTGATTCGGTTGATTTTTCCACACTCTCTTTGGTGGAACTCGCCGAACAGTTCTTCATCAATGGAGGAGAACTGCTGGTCGTTGATGAAATCCACAAGTATAAGCCCGGCACATCGAACTGGAGCAAGGAGGTAAAAGAGATATATGAGCTCTTCCCGAAACTGAAACTCATTGTGAGCGGATCCTCTCTTCTTAAACTCAAAGAAGGTGATGCCGACCTGTCTCGACGTGCAATCAAGTACACTATGCCCGGCTTGTCGTTCCGGGGAGCGCTGCGTTTCTATCACGGGCTGGATTTTCCGAAGTGGACGTTGGAGGAAATCCTTACTCATCCTGTCGACTTGTGGGAGATGGTCTCGTCAAAATGCAAACCGATTCCTCTCTTCAAGGAATATCTTGCAAAAGGCTACTATCCGTTCCTGCTTGAGGGAGAGGGGGAATACTTCACCCGTATAGAGCAGGTGGTGAACTACATCATAGAAACGGAATTGCCGCAGATATGCAAAGTTGATGTGGTGAATATTCGAAAAGTACAGGCTTTGGTCAAGCTCATAGCTGAAGAGGTTCCGTTTGAGGTCAATGCGAACAAACTTGCCGGTTCTATGGAAATCGGCAGAGATACTGTCGTCGAGTATCTCAAGTATTTGGGAGATGCCAAAATACTTAATCTGCTGTATTCAGACAAGAAAAAGACGGGCAAGCTTTCCAAACCGGATAAAGTCTATCTGGAAAATCCCAACCTTCTGTATGCCATTGCCCCTGACAAGGTTGAAATAGGGACGGCAAGAGAGAGCTTCGCCATCAACAGTCTGTCAGAATCCCATCTGGTAGAGTATGGTAAAGCTCAAGGGGATTTCAAGATTGATTCAAAATACACATTTGAAATTGGCGGGAGAAGCAAAGATTTCTCTCAAATTGCAGGACTTCCCGATTCGTATATATTTGCAGATGACTGGGATATGCCTGATGGCGCAAAGCTGCCTCTTTGGATGCTGGGATTCCTCTACTAAACGTGCGAAAACCAGCGGAAACTATATTTTGTTTGAAGTTTCCGCTGGTTTTCGCACATAAATTCGATCTTGCCGGTTGTCGTTAGAACTAAGTCCTTTAGTCCCGTTCAAGAAGCTATTGCAGAGATTTAAGCACTTTGTAACGTCGCTGAAGTGCCACAAGGACGCTTTTCTCAGCTACGGGATTGAGACCACGAAATGTCGTCTTTTTCTTTAATTCCTCAAGTGGCATATCCAGCAACAACTTAGCAATGCATTCATCTGCAAACGAGTTGGTCACCACATTTACACCAGTAAAATCCAAGACGATACGTTCACCCCCTTCCAGTAGGGCAAGAAGCTCCTTACGAATTTTCGCACCCATATCCCTGGTGCCAAAATTCTCTCCATATTGTGCAAATTTGAACTCTACCATAATGTATTCAATTCATCTGACTCCAAGAAAGGCTCGTTAAACTCTGCCTCAATATCAGTTCGGTTTTCAACTACATCATCCGGATTGACATCTATATTGGTGCATATCTCCATATAGACTATCGTACCTTGCCATAAGCCATTCTGTACTATCGAAATATCGCCATCCTTATCAATCAATTTATGGTGTCCGGAATGGATAATAAATTCCAGTCCAACTTCCTTCATCAAACGGGAGGTAGCATATAGCCCAAAGCCCATTCCCTTTCCGTCTGTCACTGAATCCTCAAGGCAAAGACGAAGAGCTTCTCCCTCATCAATATCTTTATACTTTGCATTCTCTGACAAAGAAGCTCTAATCCCTTTACCATCATCTGCAATTAGGATTTTGAGCACATCGTTTTCAGAATCAAAGTGAGTAATCGCGGTACCAAGCGGCTTACCGGAATGGATATGTACGTTATCGAGGATTTCATAGAAACAATAACTCAATGATTGTAGTACGCTTGTCTCTATCTCGAAGTGGGATGTAAGGACTCTTAATACATTGGAATAAACTGAATTCAACGTAAGTGCGTCGAAAACATCTATTGAAAGATTGCTCTCCGCACCCTTAAAATACTCTTTTATCAGAAACGCGACATCCATTGACAAACCAATTTCCACAAAGGTACTGATTTTTTGAATATCTTGAGAATCTGGGATGATTTATGTAGGAAAAGTCATTTAATTCCTTCAATCTGACTTGAAATTTTTCATTAAAAATATTGCAAAGGTAAGCAGGAATTGCTTACCTTTGCAACAAAACAGACGAATATGAGTTTGAACGACTGGATAAAAGAATTGGAACAACGAGGGGTTACCTCCTTCTCTTTCCAGCAAGTTCGTTGTGAGTTTCATGAACGGACGGAGAAATCGTTGAAAACTGACATCAAAAGACTGGTATCAGCAAGGAGGATTGAAAATGTATACAAGGGATTCTATGTTATCATTCCTATACAGTATCAGCTAAAGGGGATAGTGCCTCCAAGCTATTACATAAACGAGCTTATGGAGCACCTTGGCAAGCCTTACTATGTAGGATTATTGTCGGCTGCGGCCATATATGGTGCTTCTCACCAAAGAACAATGATAACTCAGATTGTAACCACCGGGCCCAGGACAAGAACATCAAACAGGAATTCTCTATTGGACTGGAATTACCGCCAGCAGATACCGAAAGAACTTATTGAGACAAGAAATGGAGAGATGGGTCGTATATACTATTCATCGGCAGAGTTGACGGCAACGGACCTCATCCAATTTGCTTCGCACGTAGGAGGTTATCAAAGAGCTGCCACAGTTATCGCCGAATTGGTTGATACCATTGATATTAACAAGATGAGAACCGTTCTCCAGCATACAACGGCAACAACAGTACAGAGGCTTGGGTATCTGTTGGATAATATTCTGTTTGAGAAGGATATGGCTGATGCTCTGTATGGAATGCTGAAAGAAAAAGTCGGTTATTTCAATGCCGTTACGATGAGCCCCGGTCATCCGGCATCCGACTCACCGGAGAGCAACCGTTGGAGAGTGGATATGAATATTGATATAGAAATAGACTATGCTTTTCCGAATGGAGTCTGAAATTCCTCCAATACAACCGATACGACTGAAAGTTGAGATAAACTGCAAAGAGCATTTCAGCGTGTTGGGTTTTCGCAAAATTCCGTTTGAGGTCAATAACAAGTGGTTCAGCGGCAGATGTGAAATAACTACTTATGCACTTGATGAATTGGTGGGAACAAAACTGCGAGCTTTATATCAAAGGAAGAAGGGACGTGACCTATTTGATATGCAGGTAGCATTGAATTATGGAAACTTGGATGTGTACAAAGTGCTTGAATGCTACAGCAAGTATATGGATTTTGTCGTGGACAAAGCACCTACCTATAAACAGTTCGTGCAGAATATGGAAATAAAACTTCAGGATTCGGAGTTCCTTGACGATACTGATATCCTTCTTCGTCCCGACACTGACAGATTCGCCCCGCAGCGGGCGTATGAGATGGTAAAGGCAAACTTTATTGACAAATTGCCGGGTAAACGGGATTGAGAATAGGACAAAACACTAGAAAAGAATATGATACTGACAACTACATCGGCCATTGAAGGCCACACAATCAGGGAATACAAGGGAGTCGTCTTCGGGGAGGTCATCACCGGAGTGAACTTCCTGAAGGACTTTGCGGCCAGCATCCGCAACTTCGTCGGCGGACGTTCAGGCTCGTATGAGAATGAGCTCGTCAAGGCGCGCCAGAATGCCATGGACGAGATGGCTGAGCGCGCACGCAGCATGGGAGCCAACGCCGTCGTAGGAATTGACATCGACTACGAGGTGCTCGGAGCCGACAACGGTATGCTGATGGTTACTGCATCGGGAACAGCCGTAATTATAGACTAAAGAGAGTATATTATGACCAAAGTATATGTAATGTCAACCTGCCCGGACTGCTTTGAGGTCAAGGCAAGACTCTCGGACAATCCGAACTTTGAGATTATCGACATCGGTGAGCACGTGAGGAACCTCAAGGCGTTCATCCGGCTTCGGGACACCTCACCTGCCTTCGACTCCGTCAAGGCTAACGGTTCCATCGGTATACCGTGCTTTGTCGCTGAAGACGGAAGAATAAGCTTCGATACTGAAGAATTCATACCAAACGGCTACTCCTCTGGGGCATCTTGCAGTCTTGACGGAAAAGGGTGCTGAGATAGTCGAAGAAGATAATGAGATTGTAATGAAGATTGAGGAAGCTATATTATATGTCCTTGCAGAGAGAAACGGGGGCCTGCGCACGGAGCAGATTGCGGAAATCATCAACCGCAGGAAGCTGCACGTACGCAAGGACGGCCAGCCGGTGACCTCGGCCCAGGTATATGCCGTGGTGATGCACTTCCCGGACACCTTCGTCAAGGCTGAGGGACGGATAATGCTGATGATTTGAGACAAATGATAGTGAAGGCACCCATATACCGCATCAGCCGTAATCCCGCCTTCGTAGGCTTTGACCTGATGTACATAGGTCTGCTGATGGCTTTCCCTAACATCATCCATCTGCTGTTCGCTGTCTTTCCTGTAGTGATGCTGCACCTTCAGATAAGGCAGGAGGAGGACTTCCTGCGCAAAACCTTCGGTACCGAATATGAGGAGTACTGCAAGAAGGTCAGGAGATATATCTGATGGAAATATTGACATACTAAAATGCCGTTTTGTCCACTTCTGTGAACATTACCCCAAGGGAAACTGAAGCGCTCCGGAGACCTTTGGAGTAAGCTTTTATTGTGGCTTCACCTGGGGTTTCTCCTGCCTGGAGAATCACTGTGAGCATTCCTCCGAAAGCGTGCATCCGCGTCTGGTGGAAAATGTCAAGGCAAGTCGGATCACCGTTTGCGGCAGCTCTGTACGAAGCGGCTCCTGTGACTGAAAACTCCACAAGATTCCCTGCCCCCGGACAGAGATTGCCGTCCTTGTCAACTATCCTGACGGTCAGGTAACAGAGGTCCTTTCCGTCCGCTTTCAGGACGGGCAGTTCCTCCACACCGGTGAATGACAATCCGTTGACAATCTCTATGTGATGAGGCTTGCCGGCCGTGCGGACCGTTTCTTCCGTCACGACATTCCCATCCCGGTCGTACGCCACAGCCTTCAATTCACCTTTTTCATATTTCACTCCGTCCCAGATGAGTCTGTAGCGTTCCTCGTGGTTCTCGGTCTGAAGTCCCTCGGCAGGAGTCCCGGAGGCCTTTCTGCGTACACCCTGGCTCACTCCGTTGACAAACAGCTCGACCTGGGGCCAGGAAGTATAGACGAACACCGGGATTTCCTGCCCTTCGTGCCCCTCCCAGTTCCAATGCGGAAGGATATGCAGGGTGGGATTCTCCCTGTTCCAGATGCTCCGGTAGAGATAGAAGCGGTCTTTGGGGATAGACGCGAGGTCGATTATTCCGAACATCGAACTGTGATTCGGCCAGGCGTCAGTGTCGTACGGAGACGGTTCCCCGAGATAGTCGAAACCGGTCCAGACGAACTGTCCCATAGTCCATGGATAATCATCCGCAAGGGCAAAATCAATGTCGGGAACATTGGACCAGCGACAGGCATCCAGGTCATAGGCCGAGCACTGATGGTCCTCATCGGTCGCACTGAAACGCTTTTGGGCAGGCAGTTTGTAAACGCCGCGTGAACTGACCGTAGATGCCGTTTCACTCCCGAGGATGAACCTTTGTGGAAGGGTATTCCAGGCCTCTTTGTACCGGAATGTCCTGTAATTGAGCCCGGGCACGTCAATCAAAGCGGCAAAACCGTTGTCAAGCACACAGGACACCTGGTCCATTCCGCAGGTGCAAAGGCGGGAAGGATCTTCCCTGTGGCAGATATCCTGAAGGAATTTCGCAACACGGTAACCCTGCGGATCGCATTGTGAAGGGACCTCATTGCCGATGCTCCACAAGACGACGCACGGATTGTTGCGCCACCTGCGGAGCATCCTGACCATATCCCTTTCAGCCCAGGTAACTCCCTCGACATCGGACTGCTCATTGAAGAATCTGTGGTAGCCGTTGCTGCATTTGGCCACATCCCATTCATCGAAAGGCTCGATCATCATCATAAAGCCCATCTCGTCACAAAGATCCACCAGTTCCGGAGCCGGCATATTGTGGGAAGTCCTGATTGCATCGCAGCCCATATCCTTCAGCAGCAGAAGCTGGTGCCTGAGGGCCGACACATTGACTGCGGCTCCGAGAGGGCCGAGGTCGTGGTGGTTGCAGACACCCTGGAATTTGCGGGGCTGCCCGTTGAGGAAAAATCCCTTCTCCGGAACAAATTCAACAGTCCGGAAGCCG
The DNA here is from genome assembly GCA_022777205.1 of Rikenellaceae bacterium. Classification (GTDB taxonomy): domain Bacteria; phylum Bacteroidota; class Bacteroidia; order Bacteroidales; family UBA932; genus Cryptobacteroides. The sequence goes on along the minus strand of JALFGP010000027.1, from coordinate 53,281 downwards.
AAACGTGTCCTGTAAATATCGACAAGGCTGTCACCATCGAAAAGCTTCGACTCCGCCACATACAGAGACGGTGTCTCAGGGCTCCACAACTGCGGATTCTCCACTATGAGATTCTGCACAAGAGGCTGTCCCTGGGCAGTCTTTCCGGCGAAAACGTTCTGCGACACTTCCGTCCCGTCAGGGGCATAGATGGAAGTCCGGATGCTTAGGGAACGTCCCTCCCCTGAGGCGACTTCAGTCTCGATGTGCACCGAGGCATAGTCCTGCTCAATGTGCGGTGTGGTGAGATGAGTACCCCACACGGGTATATGGACCTTTCCTGTTGTTATGAGATGTACATTCCTGTAAAGTCCCGCTCCGGGATACCATCTGGAAGAGGAAGGCAGATTCTCCAGCCGCACCGCCAGGACATTCCCCTTTCCGTCATCATTGAGAGCATCAGTGACATCCGTGTGGAAAGGGCTGTAGCCGTAAGGGGAACTGCAGACCTCCCGTCCGTTGACGTAAACCCTGGCTCCGCTCATCGCCCCGTCAAAGAGCAGCTGAGCAGTACGTCCCGGCTGGACGTCGAAACGAAGTCTGTACCAGCCGGCACCGACGTATGGCAATCCTCCGGTGCGCCCTGTCTTCAAAGTGGCCGTCTTCTCCATATTCTGTGTCACGGCAACACTCTGAAGATCATTGGCGATGTCGAAAGGACCGGTTATCGCCCAGTCGTGCGGGATGGTCACACTCTCCCAGCGGGAATCGTCAAAATCAACAGACTCGGCGCCAGGGGCATCTCCAAGATGGAATTTCCAACCTTTTTCCAGAAGGACTTCGGTTCTCTGGGCAGAGACCGGCAGCCCCGAAAGGAAGGCTGACGATGCAAGCAATGAAATTAATATTGATTTCAATCTCATAACGGAATATATATCATTCAGAGGCTGAGACTAAGCCTCAATATTCATCATTCAACAACTTCCAGAACGGCTTCCAGACCGCCGACCATAATCCGGTATTCCCCGGAATCCAGATATTTCCGTCCGGTCCGGTCCACGAATCCGAGATCCCTCAACGGGTCGATTTCAAACTTGAAAACCATTGATTCACCGGCAGGAATCATCTTCTTCTCGAAGAATTTCAGTTCCTTGACAGGTCTTGTGATGAGGCTGTAAGGGTCACGGATAAACCACAGAACCGCCTGCTGTCCGTCACGGGAACTTGTGTTCACCACTTCGACAGACGCGGTGACCTTGCCTTCCGGGCTGACCTTATCTGAGTCCAAGGTAAGGTTCCGGTACTCGAATGTGGAATAGCTCAATCCGTAGCCGAATTCAAAAAGAGGTTCGCTCTGGATGTCCTTGTACAGTCCCTGGGTGCCACGTCGGCCGCTGTTCCTCCTGTTGTAATAGATCGGAATCTGGCCGGTGCTGTAAGGGAATGTCACGGCAAGCTTCGCGGAAGGATTGTACCTGCCGTCGAGGATTCCTGCAACCGCAGGTCCTGCCATCGTACCCGGATGCCAGATCATCAGGACGGCGTCCGAATTGTCAACCACCTCACGAAGGTCCAAAGGACGTCCCCCGGAAACAAGGGTGACAACCGGTTTACCGACAGCCTTGACAGCCTTCAAGAAGTCAATCTGTATCTGAGGAATTTCAATGGTGGAGCGTGAACAGTTCTCTCCGCTCCAACCTGCCTTGTGTCCGATGCAGACGACAGCGACATCAGACTCCCGGACAGCCTTGAGGGCCTGCTCGAAGCCGCTCCTGTCATCCCCTTCGAAACCGCAGCCTTCCGCCGTCAGGATTCTGCCTTTGAACTCCTTTTCCAGACCTTCTGCAACGGTAATGACATCCTCCGCACGGGCCCTTGCGATCCAGTTGCCGTTGTGGACCTCCCTTGAAAGGGCAACAGGACCGGCAACGGCCAGATTGCACTCCGGGTTCAAAGGAAGAATGCCTCCCTCATTTTTCAGAAGCACCATTGTCTCAGCTGCCGCCTCCTCTGCCAGAGCGACGCTCTCCGGAAAAAGATACCTTTCCTCCTGAGGCGTCTCGCTGGCAAAAGGATGCTCAAACAGTCCCAGTCTGAACTTGATTCTCAGGACACGCCTCACGGCATCGTCCAGCTGCTCCATCCTGACCTTGCCCTCGCTGATCAATTCCGGAAGATGGTTCTTGTAAAGGTCATCGACCATATCCATCTCCACACCGGCATTGAACGCAATCATAGCCGCCTCCTTCGCGTCCTTTGCCATTCCCTGATTGACAAGCTGGCGCACGGCATCCCAGTCCGAGACCACGAATCCGTCGTGTCCCCATTTTTCCTTGAGCACTTCGGTGAGAATGTATCTGTTTCCTGTGGCAGGTGTCCCGCTTATGTTGTGGAAAGCGCTCATCAGAGTCGCCGCCCCGGCCTTCACTCCGGCCTCGAACGGAGGAAGATATGTGTCCCAAAGCGTCTGGTCGGAGATTTCAGTCGGGACATAATCCCTTCCGGCTTCCGAAGCACCGTAACCCACATAATGCTTCAGGCAGGCAGCAATCGTGTTTTCAGCCGAAAGGTCGTCTCCCTGATATCCTTTCACCGCTGCACGGCAATAGACGGAGGCCGCGTAAGGATCTTCCCCATAGCCCTCCATTATCCTTCCCCAACGGGGGTCCCTGGCGATGTCCACCATAGGAGAAAAAGTCCAGTCAACACCGCAGGAATAAGCCTCTTGGGCAGCAACGGTACAACTTTTCCTGACCATTTCAGGGTTCCACGAACAAGCCTGCGCAAGAGGTACGGGGAACATTGTCCTGTAACCGTGGATTACGTCGTGGCCGAACAGAATCGGAATGCCCAGCCGGGACTCCTCCACGGCCTTTCTCTGCATCTCATTCCTCAGGACGGCATCGTCGCCGAAATATATCAGGGAACCTATTTCCGCAGGCACGTCCCTGACAGCCTCCCCGAGATTGTTTTCCACAGTGTTCCTGCCCAGGGTGTACTGGCTGAGCTGGAGCAGTTTCTCCTCAAGGGTCATCCTTGAAAGCAGGTCACTGACCCTGTCCTCGACAGATGCCGCGGAATTCTTGTACACAGGCTCCTTTGTCCGCTTCCTTGCAAAGCAGTCACTGTCCAAAGAAAATGAAATAACGGCTGCCACAACCAGCCAAATAAGAGTCATTGATTTCTTCATATAATATTACCTTTTATTTTTCTGTAACTTCACGTATTACCGGCCGGATGATGCCCTCCATCACCGTGTAGCCGTCCTTGTTCGGATGGATTCTGTCATCGGAATACTGAGTGAGTATGGCGCCCGTGGTCTTGTCCGCCATCGGGGTGAAATAATCCACGTATGTCCAATCCCTGGTGTTGCACAGGTTGCGGATGCGGACGTTCATATCGGCGATTCTCGAAACGATTTCCCCGGGAGTCATATCGGCTTTCCACCAGTAATGGTCAGTCGGCAGAATCGAGCACAGAATCACCTTGATGCGGGCCTCCTGGGCCATATCTCCCATTTCCGCGATGTTTTTCAGAATCGCCTCGTTATCAATCGCACCTCCGTTTCCCGCGATGTCGTTGGTTCCGCCGCAAATCACCACGCATTGAGGTTTGTTCGCCACTACCTCCTGCCCGAAACGGGCAAGCATCTGTGTGGTTGTCTGTCCGCTGATACCGAAATTCAGATAATTGTTGTCAGTGAAGAACTCGGGATGGCCGGTGGAGGATTTCCTCCAGTTTTCCGTGATTGAATCACCCATAAATGCAGCAGGAGGTCCCGGAGGGGCGATTTCCACCGAGTGAATGTACCTTGACTGTCCGGAATTCAGTGAAAGGGTTATTTCAGTCGTCCCCTCATCCGCAGCAGCAAAACGGAAGGCCGCAGCACTGCCGTCATCCTGTCCGGCAATTGATTCGAAGGCGGTCTTCCCGAGGGTTCTGACATACTGGTAAGGGGATTTGTAGGATTCAGGATCGGATGTGTTCAGGTCCATTGTGGAGCACAGGTATGCAAGTTCCTCAGGATTGTCAGAAGCCACGTCAAACCTGTAATATTTCACCTCGCCTGCCTTTGAATCAAGAGGAATCCCTGAGAATTTCCATTTTCCAAGTCCGGAATATTCACCTTCGACGGAAACCCTGTCACCATAGAATGAACGGAATGTCACGGCATTGACCTTGACCATGGACCACAGACCGGTGTTGGTGTCAATCCTGAGGCGGCAAACGCCACTTTCCCCGCTGAAGACACTCGCTCCGCCGTCTTTCATCACTTTTCCTCCTTCGTACAGTGTCCAGGCATTGCCTTCAGCATCAACGACTGAAAATCCCCCTTCGGAGAAATTCAGGTAAGTCTCGAACACTCCGGCGACAGCATTGTTTCCGCCGTCATACACCTTGCTCAAGGCCGCCTTGCGGGCCTGGGTCAAGCCTTCCGCAGCCTCTCCGTATATGAAAAGCGATGAAACTGACGACATCTCCGGGGAGGAGCCGGCGTTGCAGGAAACGACCGGGAGAAGTGATGCCAAAGACAAAAGTATATTTTTCAATTTCATATAAAGCTTTAAATATACTACTTTATTTCATATTCATACAAAGAGAAGGAGTTGTCTTCCGGAAGACGGAAGCGGACCTTGCCGTCTTCTTCCACGATGCCCTCGAAGGCTTCGCCGCTGCCCGCCAATGGTTTGAAAGAGACTTCGGAGCCCTCAGGAAGCCAGGTGGCGACCCGCGATTCGGACTCACCGGTCATCTCACGGAAGACAAGGACATAGCCGGAACGGTCGCTGCGGATTGACTGGAATCCTGTCCAGGACTTTCCTGAAGGTTCCTCCCCGATTGGTAAAATCAGACCTTCATGGAAATCGTAACTGAATGATTTGTATGTTTCAAGCATAGGAGCGACGGAGAAAGCCTCCTCCGGAAGATTGGACGCCTCCATCCAGGCAAGGGGCTGTCCGGCCATAGAGACGGCAAAAAGATAGTCGAAGGAATACCTTCCCGGAGCAAAAGGGTCATCGCCGTACTTCCCGGCATTCCTCCATTTGTTCAGGAACTCAATCTGGAGCCTTTCAGCCGGGACATATTTCGAAAGCATCCAGAGGTTGCGCAGGGTCTGGTAAGGATAGTAGTTGCCCCAGTCGGTGTAGCGGTTTTCAAGGAAAATGTTGCCGTAACTGCAGAAGGAATGATAGCCTCCCCTGCGGCTTGCAGTGGCATCCAGGTTGAACAGGACCTTGTTTCCGGTGCGCTGGAGCACGTCGTCGAAAAGACGGTGGAGATTGGTCTCGCCCTTCTTCGAGGTGATGGTCAAGCCGTCGATCTTGAAGACATAGATGCCGTATTTCTCAAACAGGCCTACAAGAATGTCCGCGTCCTTTTTCCAGTCCTCGAAGTCGTTCTGGACGCTCGGGTTGAACCACAGACCTATGGTGATTCCCAGTTCCCGGCCCCTTTGGACAATCGGGGTCAGACCACGGGGATATTTCACAGGATCGGGAGTCCAGTAGTCGGGATTGTCGTGAATGTTCTTGAAAGAGCCTTTCGCAACGGCGGAGTTCGGACTTTTGCCGGCCTGCCAGCCGTCATCAATCTGGAAGTGTGTGACTCCCAGACGGGCAGCCTTCTCCAGTTCCTCAAGGCAGAATTTCTCATTGACCTTCGAGTCCTGGCTGCGATCTCCCCAGGTGTTCATCATTATCATCTCGTCACGGCCGCGACTGTGGAGGCGGAGCTGCTTCTGATAGGTTCTGAGGGCTTTGAGAGCCGACAGTTCAGTGCCGTCACACACTCCGAGGACACAGGAATAGACACCGGTCCATTGGTCAGGACTGACGTCGGAGCCTTTTATTCCAAGCCCTGTAACGGTGAAATGGCCGTATTCAGCAGTGAAGTCCGAGCCCGGATAGCTGAGCTGGGTGCTGGAGCAAGGGGCCTCCTTCAGGAAGAAATAGCCGTCGGAAGCGGCAGCATCCCTGAAAAACAGCAGATTGCCACGGTAGGACATCTTGTGGTACGGAATGAACTCCCTTTCAGCCACAAGAGTGTTGTTCCAGTCGGTCACGTCCCAGAATTCAACGGCTTTGGAGTGCCAGTGCCTTCCACCGAAATCCACCTGGTCAAGGACAGCCTGAACCGGTTTTGTAGCCATATCGGCAACGGATTCAATGTTCTTCCGGTCCGCCGCTGAGGTCTCAGCAGAAGGCTCCATCCCCGGGAGACAGCCTTTGAGATAGGTGTCACAGGCGATTGCAGGCACATCGGCATAGACTCTGAACTCCCTGCGGACCGTGACCTGTCCGACAATCGTGGTCACGACTGCCTTGTGGAAGCCCGGTGTGATGCCGTCAGAAGGGACATCCACAGATTCAAAAGAGGCTTCTCTGCCGGGTGAACTGTCCCTGGACACGGAGAAATCCGGTTTGAGGGCAACGCTTTTTCTGGTGACTCCCGTTTCCTTGTTGGTGACGCTGAAGGTCATCAGATTGCCTCCGTTCCAGACGAACTTCCTTTCAATCAGACGATTCCCGACAATGAGGGTGTCGTTTTCAAGACGGCTCCAGCCTGCAGCGACAGGCCTGTCAAGCAAGCGGTTGGGCAGATTGAATTTCTGGTTGTTCAGACCTTCCCTCTTTCCTGCCCCCTCTTTCATCATTGCCTTGAGTTCATCAAGATGGGACTCATAGACTCCCCTTGGTGTGCAGCCGTTCCGGGAGCAGATTGAGGCCGCCATACCGACCACCTCGCCCATCATTCCAGTGGTGCGCATCACCCTGACAGTGCCGAGGGCGACGTGGGTCACGCTGATGTTCCTGCCGGCGAGGAAAAGATTGTCCACATCCCGGGAATACAGACATCTGTAAGGAACGGGATATGGATGAATCCAGTTGTGCACCGTCGAGGCCTTGAACTCGTTGCCCGGGAATTTTGCCGAATTGTCACTGTCAGGTGAATGCAGGTCGATTGCCCAGGTGGTTGTGAATGAAGCGTCCTCGTGGGGGATGTTCCTGTCTATGTCGTTCTGTGTGAGGATGTAATCCCCGACAATGCGGCGTGATTCCCTTTTGCCGGCTATATATGCAACCCAAACGAGGGAACGGTTCGCCCATTTTGAATTGTTTTCAAGATGATTTTTGAGGAAACTCCAGTTGGAATAGACCACAAGAAGGCCGTAGTCCCTGATCCTTTCTGCATCCGCGATCTGGTCGAGGTTCATTCCCGTCTCCCATTTCCATTCGCCCATCGTGACCTTCTCGCAGTTGGAGGCATTGAAATCGATGCCGTAGGCAAATTCCGGGAAGGAGGTCTTCTCTCCCCTGTCCTCAGAATACCACTGGACGGATGCCCCCATCGTCATCTTGTCCGCCTGCTGAGGGGCAAGGGATTCCCCGAATTCGCTCCGGGCCTCCCTGCCGGTCATATATGATGCCCCGGCAAGGACGGCAACAGTTCCGTCACCCGTGCAATCAGAGAAAAGAGGAGCCTCCAGAAGGATTTCCTCACCGGTCTCTATATGCTTGATTCTGAGAGCCGAAATCCTGTTTCCGGTTTTCACGACATCCACAGCCCTGAAATTGGAGAACAGTTTTATGCCTTCCTCCGCCTCTATGAACTGCTGTTTCTTTTCATCTTCGTAGTATTCAGCCGGCTTGGCATTTCCGCCCCTGGTGTGTCCGAACTCACGCTGCATCCTGCCCAGACCGGTGTAGGGTTCCATCTCGACATAACCGCCCAGATGCACCCTGACTTCCGAACTGTTGTTGCCGCCAAGAACCGGACGGTCATTCACGAGGGCCACCTTCAGGCCGTTTCTCGAGGCTGCCGCAGCAGCGCACATCCCGGCGATTCCGCCACCGGCAACAACGAAGTCAAACTGTTTGACAGACGCATCGGGGAGATTCAGCTTCTCTTTCCTGAAAGCAGCGAGTTCCTCCACGGATGCAGGAGGACAGTTCCTGTCCTTTGTGAGAAAAACCGCATCACAACGTCCGTCAAAACCGGTAAGGTCACCCAGAGCAAGGGAGACGGTCCCTTCCTTCAGGCGGACCTTGCCGGCAGACTGCCACATCCATTCATCACCATCCGCCCCGAGTTCATTCGGAAGTGTCTTCCCGTCAATCTTCACGACAAACCGTCCAGGTCCCCTGCCGGAAGTCCAGGGGGACACCCAGTTGTAGGTTCTCACCCAGACCTCGTAAACACCACTTTCAGGAACAGTTACCTGCGTGGACGCATCCGAGACAGGAACTCCCAGTCCGTGGGCAAGGAGGTAAGGCGACCCCATAATGTCCATGAACTGCTGATCCACGACCCAGCCTCCCTTGTGTGTGAAACTTTCTGCCTCAACGAGAATGCCGGACGTTTTTGCAGACAGGACTCCGGGGAACAGGCCGCAAACGGCTAGAAGCAAAGCGGTGATGAATGTTTTTCTCATAAATAGCTACTGATTATTCTGATAAGCTCCCGGCCACAGACCTGTCACAGGTCTGGAATCGAAAGCGTTTATTGATTCCAACCAAGCCACAAATTCTGCTCCAAGGTTTTTTACTTTATCTTTATTAATATTCACATTGTTGTTTTTGTTGTCCGGTTTCAGATTTTCATTCAGGAAAGTCTTGATTGCATCCACGCTTGCAAGCGACCTCTCCGCAGACGGGCCATTCCACATATACTTCCCTGTTTCAGCATTGAACTGGCCACCGGTAAGATATGACATATTTGCATTCGGGACATCCGTCTCTCCAAGAGTGAACTTCTTTTGGGCATTCGGGTCTTGAGGAGCCACTATGTTGTAACCTCCATTTTTCATATGCGGAGTGGTCTCGTTATTACCGAATATAAGAAGTTGAGCAGATTCGTTTTCATTCAGCAATATTGAATTCATAATGAGAGCAACAACATTCCACCAGTTTTTATTCTGCTGGATGACCGAACGGGAAGAGTTGGCTATGAGAGTACTACTCACTATCGCCATAGAACCGAGGGTGGAAATCAAGGAGCCACTTCCTACAGTACCTGATTGGGTGTTTCCATAAATCGTAGTATTATAGCAAAAGAACTGTCCTGTTTTTCCGCCGTTGAAGATCTGGGCATTGTCATCTTTCCTCTGGTTGTTGTGATGGAAGGAGCAATTGTTCACCAGGACTATGCTGGCGGCATCATCAGTATTCCTGATTACCCCGTTTGAACCTGCTTCATTGTTTTTGAACTCGCAGCCATCGAACGCCACATAGCAGTCAGCCCTGACATCAAAGCAGGAGGCATTTGAAGCGGCATTCCCGTCAAACACACATTCAGTATACTTCAAAGTCGCACCCGTACCTGCGAAATGAACCCCTGCGGTACTTCCACCTGTTCCCTGATATTCTTTCTTCGACGATATATTGCCGACGAAATTGCAACGGGTAAAACTCATCGTTGAACTTCCCCAATTGTGTCCTACACCACCCGGTTTGGATTCATTTGTGTAGTTTCCGTTAAAATCGGAATCCTCAACATTCAATGTTCCACCACGGAGCTGATAGGCTCCACCTTCTCCGTTAGACAAAGTATAACAGCCTTTGAAGGTACATTTTTTGGCATTGATTGTTGCAGAACCATCACCAAGTATATACAAGGCACCTCCACCAGAATTGTCACCCTGTCCGTCTGAATAACATCCTTCAAAAACAACATTCTCCAATGTGGTGGTGGATTTTTTCTTTGCTATGATGGCACCTCCTTTACGGGAATGGCAAGCCTCAAACCTTGAATTTTTCACTGTCACGGTCACATTGTTGTCGTATGATGCCATTGCACCTCCCTCAACTGCCGAACAGTTCTTGAAAACACATCCGTCAAAATTACTTTTGCCGTTTGCGTCGCTGAACACACCTCCTACGCTGGATGCTGTGTTGTTCTCAAATGTACAATTAGTGAAATTCGCAGTTCCCTCATATTGGAAATAAACACCTCCGTTCTTTGCGAAATTGTCGTCAAAAGTACAATTGGTGAAATTTACAGTCGGTTTCTGAAGCTTGAACACGCCGCCACTTCTGTCAGTACTGTTTTTAAGATTGGTAAAACGACAACTTTCAAAACTGATTCCGGAATTGTAGGTCTGGAACATAAAACCGGCCCCGTCTCCTGCTGTTCCGGAAAGAAAAGCATCCTTGAAAGTGATTTGCTTGCAAGAAAGGCGGGTTTTGTTGCCGATTTCCATAATACGGCGGCTTTCATTCTTGGAATATCCTCCGACAATATTCACGGATGTTAAGTCTTCACCGACGATATTGACATTAACCCATTCGTCAGCACCACCAAACTCCACCATAATTTCCTTGCCCATATCATACTCTCCTGCAGCCAGATTGATGGTCTTATTGTGAATCCTCCACGCCTTCGCTATGTTTTTGCGTGTAGTGCTTGACGTCAAGTCCGAAGCGATCAAATCTGCGAGCACGTTAGCCTGGTCGGAAGTCAGATTGTAATCACCTTCCTGGATGTGCTTGTCAACAGTGCCGACATTGGTGACAGTGCCGCGTGTGTTCTTAGGGAAAGGTTTTGAGCCAATAATTCCAGGCTTGTAGCCTGAAGCGTCACCAATTCTGAGTCCGAAACCTGTCCAGGCAGTTTCATCAGGAAGTGTGGCGAAGTAATATTCTCCTGCACCTTTCAGATTTTCAAGAGTAACCCTGTCGGCAGTTGCATAAGCAGTGATGGAAATCCCGGATTCGTCGAAAGACACAACCGCTTCACCGGCAAGATTACGGCTGTCAAGGACACAAAGCTGAGCCTTGGTAATGTCTGATGTCGTCGTAAACTTGACCAAATTACAGATATTTCTGAAAGTGATTCCTTTTCCCTTGATTTCAGCGACAGTTATGTTGGCATTTGCAAAACTGCCGTCCTGAACTGCAGGCACAGGTACTGTGACTGAGGATTCGCCAATGACAGGGACTGTTTTCACAAGTTCCGCAGGATAGATTGCATATAGAAGTTCCGCCCCGTCGTCAACACCGACCTGGAACTTAACAGAAGATCCGCCTTCTCCGGCTGGCTCTGAATAATAGAACCTTACCTCATCATTGTACTTTGCCACTACGGCAATTTTATCAGTGCTTTCCCAAAGCACTTTCTTTCCGTCACGGACAGTCTTGACCTCAGGAGCATCCGTCTCAAAGCACGCACTGAGAGTCACAGTCTGGGGATTTTCAGGAATTGTCACACCTGTTGAAGGTTCTTTGATGTCCTCATTTTCTACATTGGAGGCAGCTTCCTTTGAGCAGGAGAAAAGTGCCGCGATGGAAGCGACAGCAAAAATAAGATGATATCTCTTCATAGCAACAAAATCAATAATTGTAATCATATTCATCATTAAGGTCCTCGCTTTCTGAGGACTGATTGCTGTATCCAATTAGGACGTCACCTGTATTCAGGGCAATCATTTCCATTTCAGGAGAAATATAGTCTATCCTGAAAGTTGCTGGATTAGTTTTCATAAGATAATGATTGTTTTATATTATAATATTCATTCATAAGATACCAGGCTCTCTTGCGCTGTCCCTTGTCGGAGACGAGTCCCTTGCGGTTCCAGCCATCCTGATTGGTCGGGTGGAAACGGTAAGGGGAACGGAAATCGAAGAGCACCCACGGCGAGACTCCCGCAAGGTTCGGGATGTGGTTGAACATCTCAAGATTGTCACGGTAGAGCCTTGCCTGATAGTCCTCGCTCCAGGAAGAAGCCTCGTCATCAGGACCGTTCTGTCCGTAAAGGGCCTCCCCTCCGAATTCGGAGATAATCAGAGGCTGGCCAGCCGCCACATCCCAAACGGCTTCAGATGGGTCGCACGGCCAGGGATGGTACCAGCCCATATACTTGTTCACCGCAACGACATCCAGCTCCTTTGTGAAGTCATCCTCCATCACGAAAGTCTTTTTGTCCTTGTCGAAATACGCAAGGTCAAAGGCCGCAATGTAGAGCCTTGAGGTGTCAATCGCCTTCCCTGTAGCAAGAAGGGATCGGAGGAAGGCATTCCTTTCAGGCGAAGGCTTTGTCTCATTCGCTATGCTCCAATATCCGATTGCACAGCGGTTCCTGTCCCTGTAAATCATTTCGGCAAGCATTCTCTGCGCTTTTGCAAGGGTTCCCTCATCATCAAAGGCAATTCCCTGCCACACAGGGATTTCCTCCCAGACAAGAATCCCTCTTTCTTCCGCAAGGCGGACAATGTGCTCATTCTGGGGATAGTGCGCAAGTCTTATCATATTGACCCCGAGCGCCTCCGCCTCGGAAATCAGCATCTGCGCGTCAGGGCGGGAGAAGGCCCTGCCCATCCTCTGCGAGATCTCCTCGTGGAACGAAACACTGCGCATAAACACAGGCTCACCATTGAGGAGGATTTTCTCGCCCCTGACCTCAATGTTCCTGAAACCAATCCTCTCACTGACACTGTCATTGGCGCAGGAAACCGTCACATCGTAAAGTTTGGGGTTCTCCCGGCACCATCTCTGAAGTCCAGTCACAGGGAAAGAGATGGTGGCCGTTCCAAGCGAATCCGTCGTAACAGTCTGCCTTATATTCAGTTCCGGAATCTCAATGCAGCATTCCAGAGACCGTTTTTCCGAAAGTTTCACAGAGGCGTGCACAAGGTCCGCCCTGTGCTTGTCAAGCCGGATGAAATAATCCTCGACAAACACCCCGGGAGTCTGCACAAGCATAACATCCCGGGTGATTCCGCCGTAATTCCACCAATCGAAATTCATTGCCGGTATCGCGTCAGGAGTACGGCGGTTGCTCACCTCGATGCAGAGGAAATTGTCTTTCTCCTTCAGTTTCCCAGTCACCTCAACCTGGAAAGGAGTGAAACCACCTTCGTGCTCCGCAATGAATTCCCCGTTGAGATAGACCCTGCACCTATAGCTGACGGCCCCGAAGTAAAGAAAGTCGCGCTCCGAAACCGCAGGAGCATCAAAATGGCGGGCGTACCACATCGTCCCTTCGTAGTATTTCAACTCCGGAGATTGGGAGTTCCAGTCCCCGGGGACATCCAGACGCATTCCGCCCTCGAATGAATATTCAAAGAACTGTGTCCCGTCCTGTGGCTTGCGGTTCTTGTAAACCTCCATTTTCCGTCCCTGGTCGTAGAGGTCAGTGAAGGCGTTCCATTTTCCGTTCAGGGACGTATGTTTCCTTCCATATATGTTCGTCATAAAAGGAACAGTCCCCTCTGCCACGGCGGCAGGTTCAGACACTTCCCTGCAATTATATGAATATGAAATCCTTTCCGACAGAGGCAGATCAGCGGAAGAGCCTCCGGCATAGATGACGAACTCGCCCGGCTCAACCCTGAAATCCTTAATGTCAACATCGTAGAATGCAAAGTCTTCCGGTTTCAGGAGGAGCGAAACTGTCGCGGTTTCACCCTTTCGCAGGAAAATCTTGCTGAAGCCCTTGAGTTCCTTTTCCGGGCGCACTACAGAAGCCTCGCAGTCCTTGACATAGACCTGGACCACTTCAGCGGCATCCATCTTTCCCGTGTTGGTGAGAGTCACTCCGACCTTCACATTCCCGTCAGGAAGGACTTCCACCTTCAAATCCGAGTAGCCGAATGAAGAGTATGAAAGGCCGTAGCCGAAAGGATAGCGCGGAGTCTTGCCGCTGCGGTCATATCCCCTGTAGCCGACAAAAATACCTTCTGTGTACTCCACGTGCTTCTGCTGCTTTGCATTCTCGTAGTAGCTGTTCCGGACAGGATTGTCGTTCCAGTCATTTTCCATTGAAATCGGAAGTTTCCCGCTCGGAGAAATCTTTCCCGTCAGAATGTCCGCAACGGCCGTTCCGCCTTCCTGTCCCGGATACCAGGCCAAAAGGACGGACTCCACATCCTCGGACCAGCCTCTGAAATCAACTGCCCCGCCTGCATTCAGCACCACATTTACATTCGGATGGGCTTCGGAGAGCATCCCGATAACACGCCTCTGGTCTTGCGGAAGGGCGAATCCCCTGTCGAATCCCTCTCCTTCAATGTCGCTGTCGAAACCGGCGCAATAGACGACTGCCGTCGCATTCTTCAAGGCAGCATACATCATCGCGCTGTCCATCATCCCGGCCTCAAGAATGACCGTCGCCTCCCCGACATTCTCAAAATACTCAAAACGGAAATTATAGGTCTGTCCTGCCTTCACATCCATAAAGGCGGATTTTGAGGAAAGCGAATGGTTGCCCCAGTCGCCGCCGATTTGTTTCCCGTTCACGATAATCCTGTAGCCGTCGTCCCCGCTCATTCTGAAACGCAGGGTCCCGTCCTGGGCAGGCTTGTAAACACCTTCCCATCGGGCACAGAAACCGTCATCAGGAAGTCCTTCGCAAGGGGATGAATATTTCCAATGGAAGTCAATCCTACCGTCAATCCTTTCCATCACAGGCTCGCCCTCGAACTTCTTGTTGGGGTAATATGCCGCCTTGAAGCCCCGGGCAGAGAATGTCTCATCAGTAAATATTTCGGAATATATGTCCTTGTAGAGCATGTCTTCCGAGAGAAGTTTCACATTCTTCGCACCCTTTGCATCAACAAGTCCCTGATACACTGAAACAGAAGAAATCGGAGTCACAAACCCGCTTCCGCCTCCTGTCGCAATGCGGTCGGCATTCGGGCCCATGACAAGAATCTTTCCCCTTTTGGCCATTGGAAGACTGCCTTCATTTTTCAAAAGCACGATGCCTTCCCTGGCAACCTGAAGGGCTGCATCCCGGGATTCCTGCCTTTCATCGAGATCGTTCACTTCGGGTTTCTGCGCATCCAGCATCCCGAATGAAATGAGTGTCTGGAGGATGTGCTGAACTTTCAAGTCGATGTCCTCCTCTCTGACAGTCCCGTTTTCAATGGCAGCCTTGAGCCTTTCCTGTGTAAAAAAGACTCCCTTCGGCATCTCAAGGTCAAGCCCTCCGTTTGCAATTCCGACAGTGGAATAGGTAGAAGTCCAGTCGGACATCAATATTCCCTTGAAACCCCACTGATTGCGGAGGACATCAATGTTCATCCAGGCATTCTCAGTCGCGTGAACCCCGTTCACCGGATTGTAACTGTCCATCACCGCACCGACGCCTGCCTCGTGGACCGCCTTGCGGAATGCAGGGAAATATATTTCATTCAAAGTCCTTTCATCGACATCGGAACTGACGGTGTGGCGGGCATATTCCTGGTTGTTGGCGGCAAAATGCTTGACTGTCGCCATCACTCCCTCATCCTGCATTCCGAGGATATAGTGCTTCGCCACTTCCGAAGCAAGGTAAGGGTCTTCACCGAAATATTCATAATTCCTGCCGCACAAAGGCGAACGGTAGATGTTCACCCCCGGACCGAGCATTATGTCAACACCCCTTGCCTTCGCGTCAGCCCCCAGTCCGTGCCCAAGAGCCTCAACCGCATCACGGTTCCAGGATGCCGCCGAGCATATACCGCACGGGTACAGGGTGCTTTTGGTGTTGTTCCTCACACCGCAAGGACCGTCCGCCATCCTGATCTGAGGTATTCCCAACCGTGGGATTGCCCTGATATAAAATGACTTCAGTCCACCGATATAATCGATTTTCTCCTCAATGGTCATCCTGCTGACCAGTTCCTTCGCACGCGCCTCGTCCTCAGGGGTGAGCCGGTGTTGGGCAGAGGCGGTTATTGAGAAAATCAAGAATATTCCTGTAAATAGATGAATAAATTTCATATATGTATTCAATTTTTTAGTATGCTTGAGGACGACAAAATTCAGGTTTGAGTTTCATCAATGTCAGAATCCCGTCAGCTCAGTTACTGAATAAGGTGAGGCAACTGCCCTGTGGGCGGCTGCACGGGCAATCCGTGCATTGGCCTCGCTTACAGTTGAAGGAGCGTATGACACATCTTCTACATTCTTGCCTGAAATTGCCTCGAACCAGGTGCAGGCGGCGGTGTATCTTCCGTAATTGACCTCCAGATGATAACCGTCCCTGTTGAAGGTGTCACCCAGAGACGAGGTTCTTCCATTCTGGATTGCCGTACCGGAAGGAACCAGAAGGTCGAAAGAATATGATGTATTAGCCATAACTTTCTGCCCTACTTCGACAATCGCATTGTACATCGTCATCTGGTCCTTGTTGTATTTCGGAAAATCACCGTGGGTCGAGTCCTTGGAGTATGCCCAGGTGGAATGCCAGATGAGTTTCACGTCGAATTTCGAATGTGAACGGACATAGTTCAATATTTCCGGGAGATAAGGTGTGCAGGTCTCGTACTGCCCCGAAAGGCCGCTTACCTGCTGGATGCTCACATAATCCCACGGTTCCTCCTCCAGCACCGTTGAAATCTTCACGCCCGAGAGATTGGTCTTCTGGCCATTGACCACCTTTCTGTATTCGTATGCAGCCTTGTCACCCATAATGTTGTTGTAGTGCTTCTCAAGGCTGCATCCTCCTATGTAGAGGTTTCCGATGATTACCTTCTGTCCGCTGGTTGCAAACAGTTCATAGAGATACTGCTCCACGGCATCCTGGGAGAAGCTGTTTCCTATTGCCAGGATGCGGAGAATTCCGTCGCCTTCCTCCTTGATTTTGAAGGTCAGTTTTTGGTTGAGATTTTCGCATTCAGCGACGGAAACTCGAATGGAAGCGACACCGCCCTTGAGGGCCTTTACGGTCGCGGTGTTTCCTTCTGAATTGAGAGAAAGGACAGTCGGATTGAGGGACTGCCATTTGATTGTCGTTTTTACAGAAGAGGCATTGTCGCCCCTGACTTCGGCCTCAATTCGGGCTGTCTGTCCTACAGTCAGGTTTTCAGAGACTTCGGACAGTTCAAGAGAAAGTCCCCTGTAGGGATCAATCTTGGCACAGGCTGTGCCGGATGCAAACATAAGAATGAATGCAAGCAACGCCTGTGCCAAGGATTTTAATATATTTTTTCCAGTCATTATTCAGCTGTTTCTTCAACATCAAAGCGGACTCTCATATTCCTCGCGTCGATTATGAACCGGATGACATTGACTTTCGAGCCCTTTGCAAGAACCCACCTCTTGTTGCTGACTGCACCTGCGCAAGGCAACCACTCATTCACAATCAGTTCTGCGTCAGTTGAAAGTGCAGTTCCATCAGCATCTGCCGGAGCAAATGCGTATGATTTCGAAATGAAGTTCATTCCTGACTGGGTGTTAGGATCTGCACCACCTGTTCCAGTACCGGCCTCAATCAAATCAACGTCGGCCTTGCTCTGAGCAATCTTGAAGCTGACCTGCTTCGGATCCCCATCTCCGTCGATGGCGCACTCGCCTTCCCAGTAGAACACCTGAGGGTCTGCCGCTGAAGCCAGGAAAGTGTATTTTCTGCCTTTCCAGCTGTCCCATCCGCTGTTGGTGCTGACATAGAAAGTACCAGGAACAAGGGTCTTGGTGAGGTACCACGATGTACCGTTCTCATAAGCGAATTTCACTGTCAAAGGCTGCAAATCGGTAGCTTCATCGTAAAATGAGATTGTCTTTGCCGCACGGTTGAGAACAACACGGTAGGTTCCTTCTGCAGGAATCTCCCAGGCGCCGTTGCCGACAAAATCCTGTTTGAATTCTGAAGCATTGCCGGCATTGATGTCTGTTCCGGATGCAGGGATGATGGAACCGAGGGATTTGCTCTCGGCATCGAACATCTCGACATAGAGTTTACCGGCTTTCAAGGTAGAATAGAATGCGAACACATCCTTATTCTCAACTGTCTGTGCAAGGGCAGCTGGAGCATCAAGAGAAGTTCCTGAAAGAGAGAATGATGCTACGGTTGCAAGGTCAACCTGATTGAAGACTGCCTCGCCGGCACCTGCCTGAACAATCTGAATGTTTTTCGTCTCTCCAAGTGACGGAACTATGCTGACAGTTGCAGCACGCTGCTCACCGGTGTTCCCGTCGATGATGAGTTCGATTGTTGACGAAACAAGAGCCTTTGTCGATCCGGCAAGATGAATCCAGGAAGCAGCGGTTTCAGGAATATTCACAGTGTAGTCAACGTTTGCGCTGACGGGGATTGTGACTTTGCCACCTTCGCTGAGGACGGTTTTTGCATCATACACAAAAGTAAGTTCCCCACTCTCGAAAGTGAGATAAACGGCCTTTGTAGAAGAATCGGAATTCCTGATGGCCTTGATGATGAGGTAACCTGTTTCAGGAAGCGGATCGGGAGCAGTGACAGTAACCACGCCATCCCCGAGAGTTGCAGTGTAACCCTGAGCTTCAACGAAAACGTGAGTTGTGGCATCTTTCCCAATCACCTCGAAAGGTACGTCAACGCTCTGTCCCGGCAGTACTGCGATGAAATCCTTGCTCACTGAAATGCGGAAACCAGCCTCAATCGGGAGTCTGTAGGTCTGGTCAGGAGTTGAATTGAGAACAATCACAAGGTATCCGTTCTCAACGGAAACACTCTTGAACAGGCAGCTTCCTGTGGAAGGTTCACCTGTGGAAGATGATGAACCGACAGCCTTGACAGGATTTCCGTTCTCGTCGGTCACCCTTGCAGGAGTTTCGGTCTCTGAATATTTGATGGTCCAGTAACCTTCTGAATCAACGCCGAAGATCGGAGTCTTTCCATCCTTTCCGTTGGCTCCGTCCTGTCCGTTGGAACCGTTCTCACCCTTGTCGCCTTTCTCGCCCAGGGCCTTCACAGGATTGCCGCTCGCATCCTTGATGCGGCTTCCGTCGATTGTCCAGTAGCCTTCTGAATCAATTGAGACATTGAGTTGTACAGGTCCATTCTCAATTGTTATGTTGTGTACAGTACCGTTTCCAAGGGTAATGGTATAGACATTCCCGTTCTTGACAATGTCCTTTACAGTCTGTCCCGACTGGGTAAAGTCCTCAAGTGCCCTTATATTTGCATTGAATGCATTGAGCTGATTTGCCATTGCGGCCATCTGGGTCTCAAGGGTCTCAATTCTTTCCTCCACACCGGAGAGGTCCGTACAGGCCACTCCGAGAGAAAGGATGGCAATCGCCGAAGCGAATCTTACGAAATTCTTTTTCATCAGTTTTATGTTTTATTAAATATGTTCTTATTTATCTTGCTGAAACTGAAACCGTCCCGACACGTACCCAACCGGATTCAGTCTGGTACTTCGATGCTGCTGCAAGACGGATTCCTATTTCATTGTCACGTGTGGTGTCAACTATGCCAACTGCCCAGGAATAGCCTCCGACAGCCACTCCCTTCATCTCCACTTCGGTCTTGTAGGAAGTGATATTGCCCTTGAGCCACTGCGACAGATCAGTCTGCTCATCCACGAAAATCTTGACAGGATTGTCGTTGCTGTCAAGAAGAGCGACTGCAACCCTGAATTTGTAGTTCCACTGCGGGAGATTCACAGGACAGAAGCCCCATCCCAGATTGGCCCAACTGTGGGCAATGGTGACTTTGTCTCCAAATTTCGCCTTGGTCGGGAAAGAGACCTGAGTCGGATAGAGCCTGTAACCGCCTTCCGAGATGAAGCGCTCAACGTATTCGTAGGCATTCTCGAACCAGCTCTTCGTCTCATCCCCGACACGGAAGTCCATCATATTCACGTGTGCCTCCATTGAGGAATCGAATTCTCCCTTGCGGACATCTTCAGGATGGCCTTTCCTATAACCGGCAGGGTCATTCCAGTAAGAATGGCTGGAAACGATCCAACCTCCCTCCATAAGGACAGGCAGTTTGTACAGCCATTTCTGGACATAAGCCTTCTCCCAGTCATTATAGCCCCAATCCTGGTTGTTCATTCCGAATGAATCTGCACGCAGACAGTAGCCGTTGTCGATTGCTATCTGAAGGACGGTTTCGCTGTCCGGCTGCGGGTTCTTACCCTCACTGATAGGATGTCCTATCTGACGGTGATAATTTATCACGAGAGGAACTTTTGTGAAATTGTCCGCATAGAGTTTCGTAATCCAGCGCATTGTCTCAGCCTTGTACTCGGAAGTCTTCGAGGTGATGGCATTGTTCTGCTCATAGCAGACATTGTGTCCTTCACCCCATTTTCCAAGGCCATAAGCATCAATGAATGCTGTTTTCTTCGGATCATTGAAATATTCAGCAAATGCCTTTACAAAAGTCTCATAGTGCTTTCTCCAGATCGGATCGATTGCCAAAGGAGTCTTTCTGTCCGGAAATTTGCTGTCCGAAAGCCAGTATTCGGCTCCGTCATCAAATACGAACTGCGGAGTGTTTTCCCTCTGGTCCCTTCCGTCCACAACGACGCGGAACGCAATTGGCAGTCCAAGCTCTTCAGCCCTTTTCACCAATTTGTAAATGCTGCTGGAAGGATCTTCCCACGCATATTTACCTTTCGAAGGATTCAGATTCTTCCATCCGGTCCTGATGTAGCAGGCAGAAGCATAATCCCTGACATAGACTTCCTTGCCAAGATCCGGGACACTGACTTTCGTGTCAAAATAAGAAGGATCGGCTGTACCGGAGACATACATCACCCACCCCGTCAGAGGGTTCCGCAGGACTGATGTCTTGTCGGCAGTGATTTTCACAGTGGTATTGCCTGCGATTTCCCCGGGGTTCCCAGTATTCTGGGAACCCGGTTCTTTCGCGCAGGCGCAGGCGGAAACGATTACCGCCGCAACCAAAAGGATACTGTTTTTTACTGTATATCGCATAATCTATCAGTCAAAACGAATAAGATTGTTTCTTGCATCAATGGTTATCCTGCTGAGCCTTACTCCTCCTGCAGCAGGTTTCCATTTTCTGTTGGAAACGGCGGTCGCTGTCGGGATCCATTCTCCCATCTTGAGTTCAATGTCGGCTGTCACAGGGACTCCCGGTTGTTCAGCAGGCACAAATGCCATAACTTTGGAGATGAAGGTCATTCCTGCACCGTCCTTGTTAGGGTCGTTCCCGGTCGTACCTTCTCCCTGACGGATGTTATCCACCTCGGCAGGTCCCTGGGCGAGCTTGATACAGAAGCCATCGGTCATTGTGAACGTTGATCCCTGCCAGAAAATGATCTGCGGATCCACCTTCGATGCCTGGAACGGATAGGCTTTTCCTTTCCAGCTATCCCAACCTGTCATTGAGTTGATGTAGTAATTGCCGGCAAGAAGAGTCTTTGTGAGAATCCAGTATGCAGGGTCCCTGCCCTCGTATGCGAACTCGACTTTCAAAGGCTCAAGCCTGTTCTTCGGAGAGAAGAACTTGACTGTCTTGTTCTCAATGTCAATGATTACTCTCCAGTAACCCTCTGACGGAACATTCCAAGCAGGAAGTTCAACTCCCTCCTTCAGTTCCTTGACAGTTGCAGGATAAGCCTTTGTTCCTGCAGGTTTCCCGTCGACCTGGTCAGCATCAGGAATGTCAACATCACCCTCTTCAGGACAAATGTATGAGGTTATCCCCTGATATTCAATTGGAATAGTAAGCTTTCCAGGTTTGAGATAAAGTTCCTCGGCATAGATGTATTCATTCTCCGGCGTCTTGCCGATTGCCTTTTTGGTCGTTCCGGTCACGGCATCTCCCGACAGATAGATCCTGTCGGCATCAAAAGTGAGAGGACGGTACGGACGGACGCTGAAACTTGTTGTCCTGACCTCTGGCATAACATATTTCTCACCGCCGTCCCATTTAGCGATGACCTTGAACTCCATACTCACCGCGCGTGAGTAATTCTTGTTCCATTTCTCCGTAAGGAGGGTCTGAAGCTGGCTGGTAGTGTATTCCTTGCAGAACACCCCGTCATCCTCAACCTGACGGACGGCATTGCTAAAGTCGTTACCCTCAATGTCGAGGTAGGTCACATAAGTGACTATATAGTCATCGGACATCTCCCTTGCAGGAGTCCAGTTCAGTGTCAGGGCGACCTCATCCAGCGCCTCGGCATCAAGTACAATCTCGGTGGATGAAGCTTCGAGAGTCATTGTCTCTACAACGTCATACAAACTTCTGTCCGGTCCGGGGAAGCCTCCCTTGTTGCAGGCAGCAAGTGAAAGCAGACCTGCCGTAAAACCCAAAATATATCCGTGTTTCATATTAAATAAAATCAAATTGTCCATTTACTATCTCCAACCCGGCACCTGACGGAGATTGAGGTTCTTGTCAATGTCATCCTGAGGAATCGGCCACCAATAGCTGATGAAACGGCGGGTCTGGTACTGGGTTCTTTTGTAATATTCATCCCTGTTTGCTTTGGTAGCACGGGAATCCATTCCATAGAAAGGCCCGTTAAGGACATCTGCTGCCTCTTTCCAACGACGGAGGTCATCGAAGCGGCTTCCTGCCTCACAATTCAATTCGACCCTTCTCTCCCTGTGAATCAGATCACGCAGTTCGTTCTCATTGTCCGAAAGCGGAATCATCGCAACTCCGTCCCCGTCAACACCGTTACCGTAGAGAGGAATGCCTGCCCTCTCCCTGATTTTGTTGATATATGTAAATATCTCGTTCTTGTTGGCTCCGAGGGTTCCCCTTGCGACACTGTACTCAAACAGACATTCCGCGTATGAAAGATATGCCTCAGCAAGACGGTAGATTGCTCCGTGACGGGTCTTGAATTTTCCAGAACCGTCAGAAGGGATGGCTGACGGATCGACCATCTTTCTGACGAGGTAGCCGGCAGTCGGAGAATCGTGACTCGGACCTCCGTCCTGTCCACCGGAGAAGAAGTCGGTGAATTTGTTGGAGGATTTGTGCTTGTCCTTGCCCCAGTGGTACTGCTCATTGTAGAGCACGGAAATGTAGAAGCGAGGTTCACGGTTGCAATACATATTGTAGGTACCTGCGGTCGTAATGACGTGATTGGTCTTCTGTCCTTCTACAGCACCCTGCTCAGCATAGAAATATTTCGTGTCGTCTTTGTAGTCCTGAGTAGAATAGCCGGTCTCGGTGTAGCCGGAATTGGCATTGATTACAGGATTGCCGTTTCCGTCATACCCGAGGATAGGAACAAGTCCATTGTTCATAAAGAAGGCATCGACAAGATTCTGGGTCACTCCGATTGCGCCTGCACCACCCATACTGCGCGGGTTGCACTGTCTGTCGAAATATGCGCCGCTGTCGTATGTCTTAGGGAAGAGAACCTCGTGGTTGCCCTGGTCCCAACGCATCAGAACGGCATTCATATATGACATATACGGGTCAACCGAACCGTTGTCAAGCCTCTCGACATAGAGTTCATATCCACTTTCCTTTGCTGCTTCAAGGACCTCATAGTTGGCATCAGCCGCAGTTCTCCACCTTTCCGGATCATATTCCGAAGAGAAAATCGGAGTACCGTCAGAATTCACGAAACCTGCGAAATCAGGATTGCCGTTCACCAGCGGACTGGCTGCGAATGTCAGAAGACGGGCACGCACGGCAAGACACATCAGGGAAGTCGCCCTTCCGTACTTGTTCGCCTCTTCGTAGGAAGAAGGAAGGATTTCCGATGCATCCTTGAGTTCCTGTGCCACCCAATCAACCACCTCATAGAAAGGGGCCTGTTTGAGCTGCATATCAGCTGCATCCGTGCCCTGGGCAGGACCTGTAATCATCGGAATCGCTCCGTATGTCATCACCATCATCGCGTGATAATAGCCGATGAAGAAACGGCACTCGGCCTTCATCCATTCGATTTCCTTTGCAGAAACATCAAAGAGAGGATGAGCATTCTCGATGAATATGTAGGCAGAACGAATCCTTTTTGAAAATTCTTTCCAGTAGCTGATAATACCTCCCTGTGCAGGCGTGAAGTTTCCGTTCTGATACAGGATTGCCTTGAAACCCTGTGACTCCCAGCCTACAGGCGGGGTAAGGTCATCTGCAATGGCTATCGCACCATCGTAGTGGTAAAAGGTAGGGATGCCGTTATAGATGTAGGCCAGCCATCTCTCAAGGTTTGTCTTGTTCTCGAATGCAGTCTCGATGTCCAATTGGTCGTCCGGCTGCTTGTCGAGATAGTCGCAGGAAACAGCACTGAAAACTGCCACAAGACCTGCGATCAGGTATATAAATTTGTTGTTTTTCATTTCAAGACTGTATTTAGAATTTGAATTCAAGACCTGCAGAGATTGATTTCATTACCGGATAGGCAGCACCGGTATTTGATGACAATTCAGGATCCCAAAGTTTGAATTTCGAGAATGTCAGCAGATTGGTTCCCCGGACATAAACTCTCGCACTGGAGATGAATGATTTCTCTGCGAATCTCTTAGGAAGGGAGTAACCGATTTCGATGTTCTTGAGCCTGAGGAAACTCATATCCTTGAGCCACCAGGTGGAAGCCTGGCTGTTGTTCGCATTCACTCCGTAGTCCAGTCTTGGATAGAACACATTCTGACTCGGATTTTCTTCCGTCCAACGGTCGGTGTAGTTGGTGAAGACATTGTAGGTCGTTCCTTTGTTGGATGCCGGGATGATGTTTCCGGAAAGAATGTTCCAAGTCTTGCCGACACCCTGGAAAAGGGCTGAAATATCAAGGTCCTTCCAAGAGAAAGTGAAACCAAATCCGTAAACCATCTCTGGATTCTTTGTTCCTCCAATAGGAGACTTGTCGTAAACGTCAATGAAACCATCCTTGTTGACATCCTTGTATTTGATGTCACCCGGCCGTACTTTTGACACAAGGGTCACCTGCGGAAGGTAAGGCTGGAGTTCTCCGGTCTCGACATCAACAAAATCATCGTATGTGTAAAGGCCCTCGGCAACATAGCCAAAAAGCTGTCCTACAGGATGTCCTGTCTGAGCCCTGTTGGTTCCGATAACGGCTGCAGGTTCATCCATCTCGATGATTGTGTTGTGAGCATAGGTGAAGGTTCCCATCACACTGAGAAAGAAGTCACGACCGAACTGCTTCCTGATATTGAGGGAGAGATCGACACCCTGATTCTTCACTTTACCGAAGTTCTGCCAAGGGGATTTTATGAAACCTGCTGTCTGAGGGATGGATGTTCTTTCCATAAAGATATTGTTTCGCCTTTCATCGAAGAAATCCACCTGAAGGTCGGCAACCCCATCGAAGAGGCCGACTTCAAAGCCGACGTCAGCCTTGTTGACTTTTTCCCAGGTAAGGTCAGGGACAGCAAAGTCACCTTCAGCCATACCGTTCTTGTTGTAATTGGACTCATATCCCCAACGGTATTCGCCGAGGGTGGCCCAGTCATCGGTAATGGTTGAGAGATAGGCAAATCGACGCCCGTCAAGAGATGCATTACCTGTCTGTCCGTAAGAAGCCCTGACTTTGAGTTTCGAGAGGACCTTTTTAGCCCTGGCCATAAACGGTTCTTCGGAAATTACCCATCCGATGGCCCCTGATGGGAAGAAACCATATCTCTTTCCCGGAGCAAAGTTCTCTGAACCGTTGTAACCGAAGTTGAACTCTGCCACATAGCGGTTGTCAAAAGTATAGGAAGCCCTTCCGGCAAGTCCCTGGTTCCTGTATGGGAGTTTGCTTCCGTTGTCGTAATTTCTCCTGTTGAACAGGAGCAGGCCTGAAACAGCGTGCTTCTTGTCGAAGGTCCTGTCGTATGTGACAGCCGCTTCAAGGTACACACTCTTGTTGCCGTATGTTCCTGAATTGGAATGTCCGAGGGTGTTGCTTCCGTTGTTCTTTACAGTGAGAATGAGCGAACCGTCCTCATTACGTCCTGATGCCGGATTGTATATGGTAGGATTTGTCGAACGGCTCACGGTTCCCGTAGCATAGCGGTCAAATGAGAACGATGCCCTCACCTTGAGACCTTCAGTAAGGAATTTGAGATCCTGCTCGAGAGTCACAAGGGTCTCGATTTTGCTGGCAGTTGTTCTGTTGTAACCCCTTTGGGTAGCCATTGCCCAGACATTGGACTCCTCTGTTCCGGCAATCTCACCGGTCGAGTACTGGACAGGGAATTTGAAAGGAACCGCCCTGAAAGCCCTGTTGAAAATCTCGCTCACACTCTCCGGAGTGGAGTTGCGCTCCTGGAGATAACCTCCGATGTTGATGCGGAGCTTTGTGGTATTGGTGATTTTGATGTCCACATTGGAGCGGACATTGTACCTCTGGAGTTTGATTGAAGGGTCCCATTCCTTCGTAGCGTCCCTTGTCAGGATTCCTCGCTCATTGTAGTAAGCGCAGACAATCGAGTACACGACCCTTTCGTTACCTCCGCTGATTTCCGCAGTAACACGCTGGTTGTTCGCCCAATCCTTCGAGATGGCTTTTATCCAGTTTACATCAGGATACAGGTCAGGGTCGTACCCGGCCCTTGTCTTTGCAATCTGGTCGGTGTACATCGGGAGGGAGCCTGTGTCAACGAGGACATCGTCCAGAAGCTGCATATAGTCTGCTGCACCGATGTACTTCGGAAGTTGGACAGGCTGGGTGCCGGCGAACTCCGCCTTGATGGTAACTTTAGGTTTTCCAGCCTGTCCGCGCTTTGTGTTGATAAGGATTACTCCGTTGGCACCACGCACACCGTAAACTGCACTTGCAGCAGCATCCTTCAACACTGAGAAAGAGGCTATTTCCTCTGCATCAATCGTGTCGAGGCTCCTTTCGATTCCATCGACAAGGACAAGAGGGTCACCTCCTACACCCTGAAAAGTGGAGATACCACGGATCCAGAATGTTGAATTGTCATAGCCCGGCTCTCCGGAACGCTGTATTGCAAGCACACCGGCCACATTACCGGCAAGATTGTTGGTCAGAGATCGGGTTGTCGAGACCTTGAGGGCCTGAGGCTCGATTGTAGTGATGGAAGCAACGACAGACTCCTTCTTCTGGGTACCGTATGCGACTACGACTGCATCGTCCAGTTGTCCGATGTCCTCCACGAGTTCGACATTGATGACCTTGCGGTCTCCAACCGTCTCCTCTTTAGTAACGAAACCGACATAGTTATACACCAATACCGTCCATTTTTCGGGGACCACGATGGTGTACTTACCGTCAAGATCCGTGATGGCATTGACATTCTTGTCGTTCTTAGCATAGATGGTGGCACCCACAAGAGGCTCCCCCTTCTCATCAGTGACATTACCGACTATTCTCAAACCGGCAGTGTCCTGGGCAAACACGGCTGACAGACCTGTGATGAAAGATACAATCACCAACAGACTGCGCCTCAAAACACTTGAGTTTCTGCTTGAAAACATATTTATTTAGATTAGAGTGTTATTCAACTTTTACAGAAAAGAGTTTCAACCACCCGCTGGAGGTTACATTCTGCTTGGCGGCAATGTAGATTCCCGGCTTGTTGTCATTCCAACTGTCCGTGATGCCAACCGCCCAGAAATAATCTCCGGGAGGGACATCTTCGAATCTTGCCGTGAGGGTATAGTTGCTCGGCTGACCTTTTATCCAGTCCGACGGTCTGGCATTGTCATCGTACACAAATGCTACGGTCTTGTATGTCCTCTTGTCCAAAAGGGCGAAAGTGGTGTGGTAGCGTCCCTCCCACTGTTTGATGTTGGTCGGGCAATAAGACCATCCGAGGTTTATCCAGCGGTGGGAAATCTTGAAATCCTCGCCGTTTCGGATTGTCTCCGGAAGAGTGAGTTTGTCAGGATAGATTCTGTAGCAGCCTTCCTGGATGAATTTCTCCACATATTCGTAAGCCTCATTGAACCAGACGTATGCCTCGCTCGCTTCAATATTTTCATTGTAACGCAAATCAAGAGTATTCACGCAAGACTCCTGGGCATCCAGGAATTCTCCCCTGCGGACATCTCCCCAGTCCTTGTAGCCATCTGTTTTAAGAGCCTCCGGATGAGAAGCTTTCACCCATCCTCCCTCAGATGCAATCGGAACTGAATACCTATTCTTGTAAAGCATCGCCTTCTCCCAGGTGGAGAAATAACGGTGCATTCCGAAAGCCGCACTCTGAAGGGAAAATCCCTTGGCAATGGCCCCCTGGACCAGCCTTTCCGAATCCGGATCAAAATCATCCCTCCACTGGACTCCCGTTCCAATCCATCTGTGTGCGTTGATGGTAATAGGAATCTTCGTGAACTCCTTCACAAATGTGTCAACGAGAAAATCGAACACCTGTTCTCTTGGAGTTTCATCACCTGTGGAATACCTGCACGCGTGGTACTCTCCCCATTTTCCGATGCCGAAGCCCCCGATGAATGCAATAAGGTCAGGGTCATTGAACTCCTTTGCAAAATCGTGGATAAACTCCGCATAACACTGTTGGAAGACCGGATCGTCCGGATAAGGAGTCCAAACAGTGGCACTGCCGGTCTTGGTTTCAAAATACTTGCATCCTCTCTCCCTGAGATATTCAGGACAAGCCGGGTCGTGTTTATCCTGGCTGTCGGCGGTGAAATTGAAGGCGAGACGCATATTTCTTTCCTTTGCCCCGTTCACAAGCATCTTGAACCTTTTGGCCTCCGGAGTGTTGCAGTCTTCCTGCCAGACATAGACTCCCGGTGCAGGGTTTGCCTGAGACCATATTACGCGCATAAGGAGAATGGGAGCATAATCCCTCGGAACATTGACAGTACCAATGGATGACGGGAAGTTGTCATATCTCTGCCAGAATCTCGCTTCCTCAGTACTTCCTCCCTGGTCGATGTTGCTCCCCATTCCGGAGTAAATCATCCAGCCTGAAAACGGATTTCTGAAGAGACTCGTGCGGTCCGGAGACACTGTGACGCTCTTTCCTGTAATACCCGGATTATCCACATCCGGGACTGCTTTCTCTCCGCAGGAGATTACTGATGAAAAAATGAACAAAAGGTACAAGACCTTGATTAAACGATTTGATGCCATTGTGCTATTTGTGGTTTTACTATGGCAAAAGTCAAGAAAAAGGGCGAGAACTATAGTAGCATTTCATACGGAAATGGTTTAATTTTGTACACATCAGCATAATTGTACAAAATTGAACCACCTGATATACCATAATAAATCAAGTATTTGCTTCAACCTTTCCTGAATTCGCTCGGAGAAAGATCAAAATGACGACGGAAGCAGATGCTGAAATATTTCGGATTTGCAAATCCGGTCATATCGGCGATTTCAGATATGGTGTACTCAGACTCTTTCAGAAGCTGGGCCGCCCTCTTTAACCGGACATCAAGAATGAACTCCTTTATGGACATCCCTGTCAGGTCATTAATCTTCCGGTACAGGATTGTCCGTCCTATAGCCATATCTGACACGAACGAATCAACATCATAGTCACAATTGTCCATATTCCTTTCAATATGGTCCATCGCCCTTTTTAGAATCTCCTCGTCCATTGAGGATATGGTCACTTTCGATGGCTCGGCAATGAACCTCCGGCTGTACTTCTCCCTGAGTTTTCTCAACGACCCGATGAGGTTGTCAGCCTGCCTCATCAGGAATTCCATATCCACAGGCTTGTCAATGAACACGCTTGCACCGCACTCCATTGCCCTGACCTTGTTGTCGTCCTGATTTCCGGCTCCCGAAAGGACTATGATCGGTATGTGGCTCGTCCTGATGTCCTGCCGGATTTTACGGCACACGTCGAACCCGTCGGAATCCGGCATCATCAAGTCCGTGACCACCAGCTGAGGATTCACCTTGAGTGTCTTGGCTATGCCGTCGCTTCCATTGGTCGCCGTATAGACATTATATTTGACGGAAAGTCTCTTTTCGAGATAGTTTCTGAGATTTACATCGTCCTCCACAACGACAACGGAATGTGTCTTGCGGCAGTCTTTTCTGACCGATTCTTCATAAGAGGCTTCTGAAAGCAGGCTGTCCGCCTCTGAAACAGCATATTCATAACCACCCTCATCTCCGGCATTCTTTGATTCTCCGTCAGGAACAAATGGAAGCAGGACTTCGAAAGACACGGTTGAATTCTCGGAAGTGAGGGAAATTTGTCCTCCCAGATTGTCCACCAGTTCCTTAACAATGGCAAGCCCAAGCCCTGTGCTATGCTCTATAAGTTTGTCCGCTTGATGGGGCAGTCGGGTGAATGCATTGAATATCAGTTCCTTCTTATCATCAGGAATCTCCGTTCCCGTGTTGGTGACCACAATTGAAAGCCACTCCTGACCTGAAGTGTCCACACTTCCAAGCCTTGATATGGCAATCCTGACGAAACAACCCTGAGGAGTGTATTTAAAGGCATTGGAAATGAGATTGGTGACTATTTTCTCCATCACATCGTAATCGAACATGGTGTAGAAACTTTCCATCTCGCTACGGAATTCCGTCTCAATCTCCTTGTTCGCCGCTATGTTGTCAAAAAGGGAAAATATATCTTTTATGAAGCGGACAATGTCTCCCGACCGCCTGTCCAGCACAATCTTCTGGCTTTCAATCTCCCTGAACTGAAGCAACTGGACAATCATCCTCTTGATTCTTACGACATTTTGTTCTATCAGACGCACATCTGCGATTGCCGGAGACTCCTGAGGCAGATGCTCCTTCAACTGCTTCAGAGGATCCACAACGAGTGTAAGCGGAGTCTTCAGGTCGTGGGATATGCTTGTGAAGAAATTGATTCTCGCCTGAGTCATCTGTCTGATGTTTTCCTCATTCACTCTTTCCATTTCCAGTTTCTGTTCCAGTATCTTCTTGTTCATTGAGAACCTCCAAATGGCAAATGCAGAAAGGGAGATTATCAAAGCATATAGGCAATACGCCCACACTGAAAGGAATGGAGACGGACGGACCTCTATCTGAAGCGATGTCACCTTGTCCCCCCAGATTCCATCATTATTTGCCGCCTTTGCCTCAAACCGGTATTTACCCGGACGCATATTGAAGAATGAGACCATCCTTTGCCCCTCAGGCAGTTCCATCCAATCATCGGATAATCCTTTCATCCTGTAGGCGTATCTGTTCTTTTCTGCATTCAGATAGCTGTCGGAAGACAACCGTATCCCGAAATTGGTTTGCCTGTGGTTCAAGACGAGACAATCATCATATTCAGCGGAAGTATATGTCAGGACGGATTTCTTGAGAGGGGAATCTTTGGTCCCGGGCAGGGAGACGGTGTTGTCAATCAGAAAATCAGTGAAGAAAACTTGCGGTTTCTGTGTATTGAATGCCATCCTTGACGGATTGAACATCACAAATCCGGAAGTACCTCCGAAAAGAATCTCCCCGCGCGAGGTCTTGTAATATGACCTTATATAATATGACCCGCAGTTTTCGTTGTTGTCAATGCTTGACCTGGAGAACAGTCCCTTTTCTCCTGAATACAAATAAAGGCCATCGTCCGTACTGAGCCAGACATTACCGGAAGACTCATCTTCGACAATGCCAAAAACGAACCTTCCTGAAAGTGATTCCCCGACAGAGTCAACCAGGTGCCTGTAACCACCGTCTTTCCGCAGGACATTAACACCCTCTCCTGTTCCAAACCAGATGTCACCTGAAGACATGCGGCAGAAACAGATTAAATTGTTGGACTGGAAGGGCACACCGTCAAGATGATGGAATCTTACGACCCTTCCGGATGCAGCATCTGCCACAATCAGGCCTGAACGCGAAAGGAGGCACAGATGCCCCTCATCATCACGGTATATCATCTCCGCGGAAGTACCGGAATGATGTCCATCGGAATCGGTGAACAAGACAGATGCCATCACTTTCCCTTCTTCGTCGAGATGCTTGAGATTCTCATCGGGACTTGACATCCACAATCCACCGTCTCCATCCTCCAGAAAATCATATACACTCAAAGTATACTGGGAGGAAGAACCAGCCTTTGTCCTGAATTTCCGGGTCTTTTCCTCATAGACCTGCAGACCGCCATTGAATGACGCAACCCAAATGACACCGTCATCGTCTTTCCAAAGTTTCTTGATAAAATCAGACGCAAGAGAGCTTCCGTCAGAATGAGTGAAATACCTGAATTCACCGGAAGACCTGTCCCACACAGAAATTCCACCACCTTCCGTACCAATCCATAAATTCCCGTGACGGTCCTCGACGAAACTGCTCACTATAGGGTGGGACAAACCACCGGCACAGGCAGAGAAAAACCTCACATCACTGGAGGAAATCGTGCTGTAAGCCAGTTTTCCTCCGTATGTGCCTATCCACAAGCCGCCGTCAGGATCAGGAAATATGGACCACACGGAATTGTTCGGAAGAGAATACGGACGCATCAGGTCCATCTTGAAGACCTTTGTTTTTCCCGACTCCGGATCCATCAGCAGGAGCCCTGTCTGAGTCGCCACCCAGATGACCCCTGAGGGATCGGCATAGAGCATTTTTGCACTCGTGGAACTGTCCGAAACCATCCGGCCCAATCCGGAGTGGAGAACAGTACCGTCCGGGCGGCATTTGAACAAGCCATCCATCAAGGTAAGTACAAATACATCCTCCCCGTAACTCAGCACATCCTTTATTTCTGTTCTACCCCCCCCGACAACGGTGAAACGGTCAAACCTGCAATTATCCGGATCGTATTTCATCAGGACATTCCCTACTGAAACATAAACATCGTTCTCCGTACAGAAAACCGACGAAACAAATGATGGAAACTGGGAAAAAGACGGGAGAAATGTGCCGGATGAGCAGTCGTTTGCATTGAACATCTCCACTCTTCCGTCTCTTATCATCCATACCTCCCCTTTCCCATTGACATCAAAAGGACCGATGTTACCTGGAAACAGACATTCAAAAGACATGCTGTCATAATCCAATGCCATCATTCCGTGATTACTTCCAACAAAAAGCCTGGAATCATTTCCGGCAGTCTTGACCTCACCGAAATTCCACGAATCATAGGGGGACATTTTCATTATCTCCTTCTCCATTCTCACGAATGTTTTCCCGTCATAAACGCAGACAGCCTCATGGCCACTGAACCAGATTCTTCCTGTACGGTCTTTCGTAATTCCATGGATACCACCGTAATAGGTAGTATTGGATATAGTGTGGAAATCGTAATCCGGCAAGTCCACAGCCCTTGCAGTAAAGTTGTATGACAGTCCCAGAAGCAGACCTGTCAAAAACAAGGAAGTCAAGTTCAATCGCATAATTCAATATGTGTCTGAGTCAGAATATTCCGGAAATAATTTTCATATTCCTTGTCGGAATTGCAAATATAACATTTTTTAATTCATATCTTTGAAGTCTGAAATCAAAAAGCTGAAATCAGTCAAATTCGTGACATTCGGCGTTGGTGATAATTTGAAAAATTATTATCTTTGCCGCGTTATGAAGGAAACAGGATTCATACTTTGTTTTTCTGTCCGAAGATAGGAGGCTTAGAAACCTCCCACATTTTCGGAAAATTCTTCTGTAAGCAGCGCAAGACCAGCAGCTTACAAATTACCACACTCGCAATAACGCAAAGAATTTTCTATCATAAATTGCAATTGACAATCTCGGTTTGTCTTGCCATTCGGGACGTTGTGTGCCAGAGAGAAATGTGAGTCCAAGCCGGTGAAAAAACAAAAAATATGGAAATCGAAGTAATGGTGGCGAACCAGAGCCACACAGTTTACGCCCAGGCAATCTGCGACGAAATCTACATTTCATCCCTCGAAAGGAAAACGGGAATCGCCAACCGCACTCCTGAATATATATGTGAGAAAATAATGGCGGGCAAGGCCGTGATTGCTCTGACGGACGACGGACGCTTTGCGGGATTCTCCTACATCGAGTCCTGGGGCGGAAAGAGTTTCGTAGCCAATTCCGGACTCATCGTGGCGCACGAATTCAGGGGGATGGGAGTGGCCAAGAAAATCAAACGCCAGACCTTCCTGCTCTCACGGGCACTTTACCCGGACGCCAAGATTTTCTCCATCACCACAGGTGCGGCAGTGATGAAGATGAACTACGAATTCGGCTTCAGACCTGTGCCGTTTGCCGAACTCACCGACGATCCTGAGTTCTGGAAAGGCTGCGAGGGTTGCCGGCATTTCGACATACTCAAAAGTCACGACTATAAGATGTGCATCTGCACCGGTCTGCTCTACGACCCGAAGGAGCATCTTGAGATTCAAAGTCCCAAACCCGAAGAATTGAAAAAATAAATATGGAAAAGAAAAAAGTAGTGGTCGCATTCAGCGGCGGTCTGGACACCTCCTACACGGTGATGTATCTGGCCAAAGAAATGGGTTATGAAGTCTATGCAGCCTGCGCCAACACAGGCGGATTCAGCCCGGAACAGTTGAAGAAAAATGAGGAAAACGCCCTTCTTCTCGGCGCAAAGGAATATGTAACCCTCGATGTCACAAAGCAATACTATGAGAAGAGCCTCAAGTATATGGTCTGGGGCAATGTGCTCAGGAACGGGACTTATCCCGTGTCGGTTTCATCCGAGAGGATTTTCCAGGGTATGGCTATTGCCGAATATGCCAGGAAAATCGGAGCCCACGCCATTGCACACGGGTCCACCGGGGCAGGCAACGACCAGGTACGCTTCGATATGACCTTCCTCGTGATGTGTCCCGAAATGGAAATCATCACCCTTACACGCGACAAAACACTCAGCCGCAAGGAGGAAGTGGACTACCTCAACTCTCACGGCTTCTTCGCAGATTTCACCAAGCTCAAATATTCATACAATGTGGGGATTTGGGGCACATCCATCTGCGGCGGCGAAATCCTTGACTCGACCCAAGGCTTGCCTGAAAGCGCCTATCTGAAGCAGGTGAGCAAAACCGGCAGCGAGATTCTGGCCCTGGAGTTCAGTCACGGGGAACTGGTCGGGGTGAACGGGAAGCATTTTGACGACAAAATCGCTGCAATCCAGGCTGTTGAGGAAATCGGCTCGGCTTATGGCATTGGCAGGGATATGCACGTGGGAGATACCATCGTGGGCATCAAGGGCAGGGTTGGATTCGAGGCTGCTGCACCTATGCTCATTATTGGGGCTCACAAATTCCTTGAAAAGTTCACGCTCTCGAAGTGGCAGCAGTACTGGAAGGACCAGGTGGCCAACTGGTACGGAATGTTCCTGCACGAGAGCCAGTATATGGAGCCGGTGATGAGGGACATCGAGGCAATGCTGGAAAGCAGCCAGCGCAATGTCAATGGAACTGTGACACTCGAACTCCGTCCTTATTCCTTCTCCACAGTGGGAGTGGATTCACCTGACGATTTGCTCAAATCCAAACTCGGGGAATACGGAGAAGGCCAGAAGGGCTGGACTGCCGAGGATGCCAAAGGCTTCATCAAGATGCTCTCCAATCCTTTGAGAATGTATTACGGGGCCCATCCTGACGAGATGCTATGAATTTAGGACTTACGAAACTGAAGTATGTATAAAATAGGTATCATAGGTGGAGCGGGCTATACCGCCGGAGAGCTGATAAGGCTGCTGCTGAACCATCCTGAAGTGCAACTGTCCTTCGTGCAGTCATCGAGCAATGCAGGAAACTTTCTCTGGCAGGTGCACGGAGGCATCTACGGGGAAACCGATATGCAATTCTGCGAAGACGCTCCTTTGGACAGCGTGGATTTGGTATTCCTCTGCTCGGCACACGGCAAAAGCCGTGAGTTCTGGGAGGCTCATCCCTGCCCCGAAGGTCTGAAAATCATAGACTTGGCTCAAGATTTCAGAGATGAGTCCGAGGGCTATGTCTATGGCTTGCCGGAATGGCAGAAAGGACGCATTGCCGGGGCGGACAAGATTGCAAATCCGGGATGTTTTGCCACAGCGATACAACTGGCCCTACTTCCGCTTGCAAAGGCGGGTCTGCTGAAAGAGGAAGTGCAGGTGACAGCCCTCACAGGTTCCACAGGAGCCGGAGTGAAACCTTCCGCCACCACCCATTTCAGCTGGAGGGACAACAACCTGTCCACCTACAAGGTCTTCTCCCACCAGCACCTTATTGAAATACGCAGGAATCTGGGACTGCTGTCGGGATGCGAGGTGCCGGCAATCAATTTCATACCTATGCGCGGTGATTTCGCCAGGGGCATATTTGCAAATGTCCAGACGGGATGCCAGCTCACGGAAGAAGAGGCAACGGCGCTTTACAAGGATTTCTATAGCTGCTCTGCTTTCACCTTCCACTGCCCTTTCGCTCCGGACCTCAAGCAGGTGGTGAATACAAACAAATGCCTCATACACACAGAAATACATAACGGTAAAATAGTAATCACCAGCATTTTGGACAATCTTCTCAAGGGTGCTTCCGGGCAAGCGGTACAAAATATGAATATAATGCTCGGATTGGATGAGCGCACGGGACTCTCTCTGAAGGCATCGGCTTTCTGAGATGGTTTCGCATCTCTCACTCAGGAAGTGCAACTTATTGAATGCGAATGACTATGGAACTTTTTGACGTTTACAAAACTTGGGACATCGAGCCGGTCAAAGGCTTCGGCACCAGACTTATTGACAAGAACGGAGAAGTCTATACGGACCTCTACGGCGGCCACGCGGTAATCAGCATAGGCCACTGCCATCCGCACTATGTGAAAATGCTCACTGAGCAGCTTGGAGAACTCGGATTTTACTCCAATGCCGTACAGAACCACCTGCAGCGCGACCTTGCGCACAGACTGGGCAAGTTGAGCAATTACGACGACTACAAACTCTTCCTCTGCAACAGCGGAGCCGAGGCAAATGAAAATGCCTTGAAGCTGGCCTCCTTCCATACCGGTAAAGCCAAGATTCTGGCTTTCGGGCACGCCTTCCACGGCAGGACTTCCGGCGCGGTTGCAGCCACTGACAATCCGGACATACGCTCCCCTTTCAACGGAACGGATAATGTCAAATTTGTGGCTCTCAATGACTTGAATGCAGTGGAGAAAGAACTGTCCGGAGGAGAATATGCAGCTGTGATGATTGAGGGAATACAGGGGGTGGCCGGAATACAGATGCCGAGCGATGCCTTCCTTCGTGAGCTGCGCAGGCTTTGCGACCAATATGGAGTCCTGCTGATTCTGGATGAAATACAGTCCGGATGCGGCCGGAGCGGAAAATACTTTGCCCACCAGTGGAGCGGCATCAGGGCTGACCTGGTCACAATGGCCAAGGGCATAGGCAACGGTTTTCCCATCGGAGCCGTTATGATAAGCCCGACCATTCAGGCCCGTTACGGAATGCTGGGCACCACTTTCGGAGGCAACCATCTGGCTTGCACTGCAGCTCTTGCGGTGTGCGATGTGATTGAGAACGAGAACCTTATAGCAAACGCAGCTAAGGTCGGTGACTGGCTCAGGGAGGCTTTCAAAGGCAATCCGGCATTGACTGAGTTCCGTGGACGCGGACTTATGATAGGACTGGAAGTGAAACCTGGCTACGAGAAACTGAGGGAGAGACTGCTTTTCGAGAAGCATTTCTTCACGGGAGCATCGGGAGCCAAGGTCATACGCCTTCTGCCTGCCCTTACCCTCGGAATGGACACGGCGAAATCCTTTGTGAAAGCCTGGAATGAACTGATATGAAAACATTTACATCAATAACTCAACTTGGGGACCTGCAAGCTGCATTGAAGGAGGCTTTGTGGGTGAAACAGAACCCTTTTGCCGACAAAAAACTGGGCGAGAACAAGACTGCTCTCCTGGTGTTTTTCAACAACAGTCTGCGCACGCGCCTGAGCACTCAGAAGGCCGCCCTCAATCTGGGGATGAACGTGATGGTGCTGGACGTGAACCAGGGAGCGTGGAAACTGGAGACTGAACGAGGAGTGATTATGGACTCCGACAAGAGCGAACATCTGCTGGAAGCCATACCCGTTATGGGCAGTTATTGCGACGTGATAGGCGTCAGGTCCTTTGCCCGCTTCGAAAGCCGTGAAGACGATTACAATGAGGTAATCCTCAACCAGTTCATCAAGTATTCAGGCAAGCCGGTGTTCAGTATGGAGGCGGCCACAAGGCATCCTCTCCAGACTTTTGCAGACCTGATTACCATCGAAGAACACAAGACCAAGGCCCGCCCGAAGGTGGTGATGACCTGGGCGCCCCATCCCAAGGCTCTCCCTCAGGCCGTGCCGAATTCCTTTGCTGAAGGACTGAATATGACTGACTATGAGTTCGTTATTGCCAATCCGGAAGGCTATGACCTTGCACCGGAATTTGTCGGAAATGCCAAAGTGACCCACAATCAGGACGAGGCTCTGGAAGGGGCGGATTTCGTCTATGCCAAGAACTGGGCACCATACGGGGCTGAAAATTACGGCAAGGTGATTTGTCGGGATATGGGATGGACAGTGACTGCGGAGAAGATGGCGCTGACTGACAATGCCTTCTTTATGCACTGCCTGCCTGTCCGCAGGAATATGATAGTCAGCGATGATGTTATTGAATCAGAGCGGTCGCTGGTGATTCCGGAAGCTGCAAACAGGGTGGTTTCCGCGCAGACGGTACTCAAGATGTTGATTTCAGAGTAATCTATGAAAGTTTACAAAATAGGCGGAAACGTGGTGGACGACCAGGCGGCTCTGGAGACCTTCTGCAGGGAGTTCGCGTCATTGGACGGGCCCCGGATGCTGGTGCACGGAGGAGGTGTGGCGGCAAGCAGGGTGCAGGAGTTGATGGGCATCAGGCCGGTGAAGATTCAGGGACGCAGAGTCACGGATCCGGAAACGCTGAAGGTTGTGACCGGGGTATATGCGGGGCTGTGCAACAAGAATGTGGTGGCCCTGCTGCAGAGTTTCGGCTGCAATGCAATCGGGCTTTCGGGTTGCGACGGGAATGTCATCTGCGCAACCAGGAGACCTCCGATTGAGATTGAGGGACAGATGGTGGATTTCGGAGCCGTGGGTGATGTGACTGCGGCGAGTGTGAACACTGAACTGCTTGAATCATTCTGCGGGATGGGACTTGTGCCGGTGCTGAGTGCAATAAACCACGACAGGAAGGGAAAGCTGCTCAATACCAATGCAGACACAGTGGCTTCATCGGTGGCAGCGGCTCTTGGGACAGAACTTGTGGTGTGCTTTGAGAAGAACGGAGTGCTGAGGGACAAGGATGATGAAGGGAGTGTCATACCGGAGATTGATCCGGGGCTTTTTGAGAGGCTCAAGAAGGAGGGCATAGTGGCAGAGGGAATGATTCCTAAGCTGGAAAATGCATTCCTGTGCCTGCGCAACGGGGCATCCGGTGTCACCATCCGCAATTCCTCCGGGCTTGACAACGGCATCGGAACTGTAATAAAACTGTAAAGATGCAAGTCTTTCCAGACTTGTTTGGGCATCAGAATGGAAATATGGACAAGATAATAGGATTACAAAGTCTGAACCTGCTGAGAGAAATGGTGACAGTTCCCTCAGTTTCTTTTGAGGAAACAGCAGTAGCTGACCTGATCGGCAGCCGTCTGTCTGCCTGGGGTGTTGTGCACGAAAGACTGCGCAACAACCTAGTAGCCGGGCTGGAGAAAATGGACCCGGAAAAAAAAACACTGGTCCTAGATGCCCACATAGACACTGTCCCAGTATGCCAGGGCTGGACATGCAACCCCTTCGACCCGGCCGGTCCCGACAACAACCAGCACGTCATCTACGGTCTGGGTTCCAATGACGACGGGGGCTGCGTTGTGGCAATGATAGCCGCCTACAGGCACTTCCTGAGCCGTGAACTGCCCTTCAACCTGATTCTTGCCCTGAGTTGCGAAGAAGAAAGAAGCGGAGAGAACGGTGCCCGCTGGCTCTATGGTCCGGAAGGTCCTCTCCACCCCGAAATGGTAATCATAGGCGAACCCACCGGCCTGAAAGCAGCAACGAGCGAAAGGGGCCTGCTGGTAATCGATGCTGTGGCTGAAGGCAAAAGCGGCCACGCGGCCCGGAACGAAGGCATCAACGCCCTCTACATTGCCCTCGACGACATAGCGGCCATCCGTTCCCACAAATTCTCCAGAATCTCCCCCACAATGGGCGAGGTGCATAAGACCGTAACCATAATCCATTCAGGCACAGCGCATAATGTGGTTCCGGACCGTTGCGAGTTCACCATAGACATACGCCCAACCGAAGTCTATACCTGCGCAGAAATATTGGACGAGCTGCAGAGTATCTGCAAAAGCCGCCTCGAGGCAAGAAACCTGAACAACCGTTCCAGCGCCACCCGCAGCGGCTCTCCCCTTTTCAAAGCCTTGGATGGACTCGGAATAGAAAAATTCTCCTCCCCCACCACTTCGGACTGGATGCGCATAGACTCCGACTGCGTGAAAATCGGCCCGGGTGAATCCAGCCGTTCCCACAAAAGCGACGAATTCATCACGGTAGAGGAAGTGCAAAATGGAATTGAAACATATATTAACCTCATAGGCGAACTCGCCAAACATTTTTAGCAATGGCAACACTCTGGAACAAAGGCAAAAGCGCAACCCGTATAGTGGAAGATTTCACGGTGGGAAAGGACAGGGAACTGGACCTGAGACTGGCAGTTTACGATGTGACCGGGTCTATGGCACACGTGAAAATGCTGGGCAAGACAGGTCTGCTCAGCGGGGATGAAACCGAAGTCCTCATTCAGGGGCTCAAGGCTCTGGAAAACGAAATCAGGGCCGGGAAATTCACGCTCGGAGAGGATGTGGAGGATATTCATTCACAGGTCGAACTTCTTCTTACACAGAGGCTTGGAGAGGTGGGCAAGAAGATTCATTCCGGACGCTCCCGCAACGACCAGGTGCTCGTGGACCTGAGACTGTTTTTCAGGGACGAACTGCTGAAACTGCGCGAGGAAACGCTTGAATTGTTCGACTTGCTCCAGAGCCTCAGCGGGAAATACAGTCAGGTGCTGCTTCCGGGCTATACCCACACCCAGATTGCAATGCCATCTTCCTTCGGAATGTGGTTCGGGGCCTACTCTGAAGCTCTTGTGGACAATATGTACGAGTGCGGAGGCTGCTGGAAAATCACCAACCGCAATCCTCTGGGCTCAGCTGCGGGCTACGGCAATTCCTTCCCTCTGGACAGGGAGATGACCACGGAACTGCTCGGCTTCGACTCCCCTGTCGTAAACAGCGTCGCGGCACAGTTGGGCAGAGGTGCAGGGGAAAGGTGCATTGCTTCCGCCATAGGGGGTATAGCACTGACTCTCAATAAATTCGCCTCAGACTGCATAGCATATATGTGTCCCAATTTCGGGTTCATCAAATTCCCGGATGAGCTCACTACAGGCTCCAGCATAATGCCTCACAAGAAGAATCCGGACGTTTGGGAAATCATCCGCGGGCGTTGCAATATGATCCTGTCGGCCCAGAATACCGTGGCTATGATGTGCAGCAACACCATTCACGGATACCACCGGGACTGGCAATTGCTCAAGGAGGTGATTTTTCCGGCTCTGGAATACACTCACCAGTGTCTGGAGATGACCTCTTATATGCTCAGGCATATTGAAATCAATGAACATATTCTTGACAATCCCATATATAAATATATGTTTACGGTGGAAGAGGTCAACCGCAGAACTCTCGCCGGGATGCCTTTCAGGGATGCCTATAAGGAAGTGGGGATTGAGGTCAACGAGGGGCGCTTCCGTTTCGGAGGTTCAGATGGGATTTCGGAGACTGATGGCGGTGCTTCCCTCACGGTCAAAGACCTGCACCACACCCACCTTGGCAGCATAGGCAACTTGGCCAACGACAGAATCAAGACATTGATGGACGAAGCCTCAGCTTGGGGCAAAGGCAAAACCAGACTGATATGATGAACAGAAAGAAAGCGAAACTCCTCCTGCAGAACGGCAGATGTTTCGAAGGTTACAGTTTCGGCTATGACGGGGCCACCTCCGGCGAAATTGTCTTTTCCACAGCAATGGTAGGCTATCCGGAAAGCCTCACCGACCCGTCCTACTCGGGCCAGATACTCTGCGTAACCTACCCTCTTGTAGGCAATTACGGTGTACCTCAGGAAGAATGGGACTCATTCGGCATAAGAACCACCTTCGAGTCTGACCGCATACAGGCCCGAGGACTCATCATTTCCGACTATAGCGAGACCTACAGCCACTATGATGCCCGCACAAGCCTGGAAGAATGGCTGAAAGAGGAAAAGGTTCCGGGAATATGCGGAGTGGACACAAGGGCTCTCACCCGTATCATCAGGGATTCAGGTGCGATGCTCGGCAAAATAGTCCCGGAAGGTGCAGAAGAACCTCAGTGGTACAACCCTGACAATGAAAACCAGGTTGCCCTTGCCAGCTGCAGCGAGCCTCGGGTATATGGGGAAGGCGAAAAGACGGTGGTGCTGGTGGATTGCGGAGTGAAACACCGTATCCTGCACTGCCTTGCATCCAGAGGTGTGAAAGTGGTCCAGGTGCCTTGGGACTACGATTTCAACAGCCTCGAATGGGACGGACTTATGATTTCAAATGGTCCCGGAAACCCGAGCCTTTGCACTAAGACGGTTGAAAACATACGCAAGGCATATAACGGGGACAAACCAATTTTCGGAATATGTATGGGCAATCAGCTGATGAGCCTTGCTGCCGGAGCATCCACCTACAAGCTCAAATACGGACATAGAGGACACAATCAGCCGGTTAGGCTCTGCGGCAGCAACCACTGCTACATCACATCCCAGAATCACGGATTTGCTGTTGACACCCAGACACTTGACAAAGAATGGGAACCCCATTTCATCAATCTCAACGACGGGACCAACGAGGGCATACGCCATCGCAGCAAACCTTTCTTCAGCGTACAGTTCCATCCGGAGGCATCCAGCGGGCCTCTCGACACGGAGTTTTTGTTCGACAAATTCATTGAGCTTTTATAATATTATGGTGAAAAAAGTACTGGTGCTCGGATCCGGAGCCCTCAAAATAGGTGAAGCGGGAGAATTTGACTACAGCGGGGCACAGGCCCTGAAAGCCCTCAGGGAAGAAGGGGTGCAGACTGTGCTGCTGAATCCGAACATTGCCACGGTGCAGACTTCGGAAGGGGTGGCGGACAAGGTCTATTTCCTGCCCGTAACCCCTCAGTTCACAGAGCAGGTCATAAAGCAGGAACGTCCTGACGGCCTTCTGCTCGCATTCGGAGGCCAGACCGCCCTCAACTGCGGAGTGGAACTTCATCGCAGCGGGGTTCTGGAAAAATACGGAGTGAAGGTGCTCGGCACTCCGGTACAGGCCATAATCGAGACTGAGGACCGGGAACTTTTCGTGCAGAAACTGGACGAAATCGGGGTCAAGACCATTAAATCCCACGCGGCATCCACACCCGAGGAGGCGATGGAGGCAGCCAGAATGGTGGGCTTTCCGGTAATTGTGCGGGCCGCCTATGCACTCGGAGGTTTGGGCTCCGGTTTCTGCGAAGATGAAGACCAGTTGCAGAAGACAGTGGCCAAAGCCTTCAACTTTTCTCCGCAGGTGCTGATTGAAAAATCCCTGAAAGGCTGGAAAGAAATCGAATACGAGGTGGTGCGCGACCGCTATGACAACTGCATCACTGTCTGCAATATGGAAAATTTCGACCCCCTCGGCATCCACACCGGAGAGAGCATAGTCGTGGCTCCGTCCCAGACTCTGTCCAATCGGGAGTATCATTTCCTGCGCAAGAAAGCCATTGACATAGTGCGACATATAGGCATAGTGGGAGAATGTAACGTGCAATATGCCTTCAGCCCTGACGGGGATGACTACAGGGTAATCGAGGTGAACGCCAGACTGAGCCGTTCTTCCGCCCTTGCATCCAAGGCCACCGGTTATCCCCTCGCCTTCGTGGCTGCAAAACTCGCGCTCGGCTATGGACTTTTCGAACTCAAGAATGCTGTCACCGGAAGCACCCCGGCCTTCTTCGAGCCTGCCCTGGACTATGTGGTCTGCAAAATTCCCCGCTGGGACCTGGGCAAATTCAAAGGAGTGTCCAGAGAATTGGGTTCCAGTATGAAGAGTGTGGGAGAGGTGATGGCCATAGGGCGCTGTTTTGAGGAAGCCCTGCAGAAGGGACTCAGGATGATAGGTCAGGGAGCCAACGGCTTCGTTTGCAACAAGCCCTACAAGACAGAGGACCTGGATTACGCCCTTAGCAATCCGACAGATACGAGGATTTTCGCCATTGCGGCAGCTTTCGAGAGCGGTTACAGCATAGACCGCATCAATGCCCTGACGCATATAGACAAATGGTTCCTCGACCGGCTTGCAAACATTGAAAGCTGCTACAGGCAGATGGAAGAGACCGGCAGTCTCGCTCAGATGTCCGCAGAAGACCTCAGGCGTGCCAAACAGCTTGGCTTCTCGGATGTGCAGATTGGCCGGGTTTTCGGGGAGAAAGAACTGACAGTCAGAAAGTTCCGCGAGTCTATGGGCTTGCGTCCACATATACGCAGAATAGACACCCTCGCAGCCGAATTCCCTTCCGACACCAATTACCTCTATCTTACCTACAATGCCGTGGAAGACGATTGCAGACCGGAAGGTGGAGCTGTT
The DNA here is from genome assembly GCA_022777205.1 of Rikenellaceae bacterium. Classification (GTDB taxonomy): domain Bacteria; phylum Bacteroidota; class Bacteroidia; order Bacteroidales; family UBA932; genus Cryptobacteroides. The sequence continues at coordinate 9,107 of JALFGP010000027.1, read as the reverse complement.
ATTGTCCTGGGCTCGGGTGCCTACAGAATAGGAAGCAGCGTGGAATTTGACTGGTGCGGGGTGAACGCTGTCAATACGGTACGCCGCTCAGGCAGGAAGGCAGTGATGATAAACTTCAATCCTGAAACTGTGTCCACCGATTTCGACTGCTGCGACCGTCTCTATTTCGACGAATTGAGTTTCGAGACCGTAATGGATATCTGCGGCTTTGAAAAACCGGAGGGGGTAATCGTCAGCGTGGGAGGACAGATACCGAACAATCTCGCCCTTCCTCTTGCCGAAGCCGGCATCCCGCTGATGGGTACGGGAGCCTCAGACATAGACAGGGCCGAGGACAGACGCAAGTTCTCCGCCATAGTGGACAAACTCGGCATAGACCAGCCGCGCTGGAGCGAATTAACTGATATGGAAGGGGTGCACAAGTTCATTTCCGAAGTGGGCTATCCGGTGTTGGTGAGGCCGTCCTATGTGCTTTCCGGAGCAGCTATGAACGTATGCCACAGCGACTCCCAGCTGAAGGAATTCCTGGACCTGGCAGTGGAAGTCTCGGACGAGCATCCTGTGGTAATCAGCTCATTCATACAGAGATGCAAGGAAATTGAATGTGACGCCGTGGCTGACTGCGGGAAAGTCCTTTTCGCAGCCATATCGGAACATATCGAATTTGCTGGAGTGCATTCAGGAGATGCCACCATACAGTTCCCTGCGCGCCGCATCTACGCGGTGACAGCAGCCCGTATCCGCAAAGTTGCCTCAGCCATAGCCCGGGAATTGAACATCACCGGTCCTTTCAACATCCAGTTCCTGTCCAAGGGCGACTCCCTGAAAGTGATAGAGTGCAACCTGAGGGCCTCCAGAAGTTTCCCATTCGTGTCCAAAGTAATGGGAATCAATATGATAGAACTTGCCACAAAGGCTATGCTGGGGGAAAGTCCCGAGGCCGTGACTGCCGATCCTTTTGCCCTCGAATACACCGGAATCAAATGCTCCCAGTTCTCATTTTCAAGACTGAACCAGGCCGATCCGGTCTCAGGCGTGGATATGGCCTCCACCGGCGAAGTGGGCTGCCTGGGAGACAGCACAGCAGAAGCCCTGCTCAAGGGTATGCTTTCCGTGGGCTACAGAATACCGCAGAAAGCCGTGCTGATGTCCTCGGGAGACGCCCTCCAGAAGGCTGACCTGCTCAACGCCTGCAAGTTGCTGGTGGCCAAAGGCTTGAAAATCTATGCAACCGGCGGCACCTGGCAATATCTTGACGAGAACGGCATACCTGCCACCAAGGTCCTCTGGCCGGATGAAGCCCGGGCGGACAAACCGGAAGGCACTCGGGCGGGTACCCCGGCCACAGACCTGATAAGGCACCACGAAGTGGATCTGGTGGTGAACATACCGAAAAACCTCTCCGCCAACGAATTGGAGAGAGGTTACAAAGTCCGCCGTGCCGCAGTGGATTTCAACGTCCCTCTGCTAACCGACAGCCGTCTTGCCGCCGCTTTCATCGACGCATTCTGCACCCTCCCCGAATCCGCCCTGGCCATCAAATCCCGGGACGAGTACGGGGAATAACAGCGTTATTACTATTTTATGGTAATCATAAAATAGTTATCATAAGATAGTAATATAAAACAAATTTCATTATCTTTGCGAAAAAGACAAGAAAATGAAAAATCCTTTTGTTACAAACGGATACGCCGGTAATGAGTATTTCTGCGACAGAGTTGCCGAAACCGCTGATTTGAGGCAACTGCTACGCAACGAAAACAATATTGCCCTCATATCACCCAGAAGACTCGGGAAAACGGAACTGATTAATCACGTTTTCGATTGTGACGAATTCAGGAACGACTTTCATTGCTTCGTGGTGGACATCTATGCGTCAAAATCTCTGAACGATCTTGTCAATCTGCTGGGCAAAGCGGTACTGGATACTCTACGGCCGAAGGGCAAGGCGGTATGGGAGAAGTTCCTGTCAGCCGTCAGTTCACTTCGTCCTGAGATTTCTTTCGACATAAACGGACAGCCAAGCTGGAGTATAGGCATAGGAGAGTTGCGCAATCCTGTTGCTACACTTGACGAAATATTCTCGTATCTGCAAAACGCGGACAAGCCCTGCATTCTGGCAATTGACGAGTTCCAACAAATCACGAAATACCCGGAAACGACTGTCGAAGCGACCATTCGCACTTATGTTCAAAAAACCACAAATGCACATTTCATTTTTTCCGGAAGCCAGCGACACCTGATGACAGGTATGTTCACCTCTCCTTCAAGGCCATTCTATCAGAGTGTCACCATCATCAACCTGCAACCTATTCCGCTTGACAAATACACCGGGTTCACCGTTGAGAAGTTCGAGCAGGGAGGGAAGAAAGTGGCCAAGGATGTAGTTTCTGTTCTGTATGAGCGTTTTGACGGAGTGACGAGCTACATACACCGTGTACTCAACATACTGTACTCCCGCACGGAAGCCGGCTGTATGTGCGAATCCGGGGATATTGACAATGCGGTAGATTTTCTCGTGAGAATGTCATCGGATAGTTACGAGTCACTTCTTTACCAAATGCCGCTCAAGCAAAGAGATTTGCTCCTTGCAATCGCATCCGAGGGCAAAGTCTCCCAAATAATGGGCGGTAAATTCATCAAGAAACATTCACTGCTCTCCAGCAGCAGCGTCAGCTCAGCACTCAAGGGCTTGTTGGACAAGGACTTCGTAACAGAAGACAAGGGCACTTATTCACTCTACGACAAGTTCTTCGTCCTCTGGCTCGAGAAGCGTGGCCTCATTGATAGGGATTAGGGATAAAACCGAAAAAAAGAAGATCTGTTTGCAGAATAGACCTGGAGGACTGAGAAGAGATGTTACTTTTCATTTTTTCGTCTTCTAACTCTCCGTTTCACTGTGTCTTTTTCCGTATGATTTTCATACAAACTGACGAGTATATCCGGTATTGATTCGGCAATGCCTTCAAGACGCTCAATTGCTCTGGCCAGCGCCACATAATTGTCAAGTCTGATGGCTGACCCTTCGCCTTTCTCAAAACAGGCAATGGTCATAACAGAAAGACCTGTCTGCTCTGCTGTCACCCGAAAGAGGCATCCCCTTTAAGACTGCGGAAATAAGACTTAAAGTCTTGTATGATGGAGACGGTACAGAAACTGTTATACGCACGGATATAACCGTACATCCAAATGTAATTTGCAGTATTTGTAATTCTTTCACATATCTTTGTAACTGTTGTTTTTTCGATGGCGACGGGAATGAAATACCAATGAATCAATATTATGAGCCTGATAATAATTCTTTTGATGTTTTAGTTCAGAATTCAACCGGAAAGATTTTTTATATACCAGAAGCTGCCCAATCTTATTTCCCAAAGTGGAGTAATAGTAAACCTAATCGCGATGCAGCAATGGATAAAGCTGGTAATCTTTATACAAAAACTTCGTCAGGAATTGCCAAAATCTCTTTTATTGAGGATATGGCACAACTGACACCATATAGTTATAGAGAACTAATTAAGTATGATAGTGAAATGCATATACTTGATAACGGGACATTAGTTCTTCTATGTCACGTAGATGAGAATTTATATGATGGACATACCTACAATTTCGTGCAGTGTCTATATTCTAACGGAGGTTTTGAGGAATTAGACGGTACGAGTCCAAACGAGCCAGCTCATAACAAAGAAGATTTTGAAGGTCAAAAAGACCGTTTATACTTCAGCGTAGCCGACGGAAAGCTGATGGCAATAAAACTTCCCAAAGAGAATTTTCAATACTACGAAAATTGGGAAGACTGGAGCAGATACTACTACTTAAACGAGGAAGTTTCAATAGAATTAGTCAATATAGAAGTCGGGACATCGTATGGAAGCATCGAAGTTTCCGATCCTTTGACTAAACTATCTGGAACGAATGATATGCTTGATTACAATGAATACAACTATTATGTTAACGGAGTATGGGAGCGTGGAATAGATTGGACTTATTTCGTCAGAAGGACAGACTGTGATGAAAAATTCTGTTATGATAAACTATGGAAAGGCCAACGATATTGGTTTATAGGCAATATACTTGCTTATGATACTGAAACAAGAACTTGGATAGATTTTATGAAGCCGGTATCAGAAACGGAATGGCCTCTTCATGACAATGTGATACAAGCACGTTCGGATAATATGTATAAAGGCAAGGCATGGGATGTAAGTCTCGATGTCTCATGGTGGTTTGATATTGAAACTTTAGAATGCGGATTTGTCCAAAGTAAGTTTGAGGCGGACGCCTCAAACTACACTGTGTTATCCACAATTCGTGATATACCTCACGGCACAATCAAATGCAACGTTATTTCTCCTGTAGACGGTAAAAAGTATATCATCAGTATAGACATCGAGACAGGAGAATACACACAGGCTGAACAGGCAAACCAAGATTTAGATATTATAGAACTGATACCTATGAATTGACGAGCAGTAGCTATTTTATCTATACGTATTAGTTTAACCACCCCATAAGTGTCAACCTTTTCTAGGGAAGGTCATATCACTAAACATAATCTGCCAAAACAAATACCTTTATATAGCTTTTGGCAGATTTGTTATTAATAATTCTGCCAAATTCAATATATTTTATATATTTGCGGCATAATCGTTAAATATGAATCCAATGGCGAAACTGATTGGAAGAAAATTTCAGATTCAGGAACTGAACGAAAGATACGATAGTGACAGGGCAGAACTTGTGGTCGTATACGGCCGAAGGCGGGTGGGAAAAACCTTCCTTGTCCGGGAGACATTCAAGGACAGGATTACTTTTTACCATACCGGACTGTCGCCGTACGATGAAAACCGGAAAATCGGCAAAAAAGAACAACTGGAACATTTCTACCATTCACTGCTAAACTACGGGCTTCAGGAGACAGCCTGTCCCAAAGACTGGATGGAGGCATTCTATATGCTTGAGAAACTGCTATCATCACTTGACGATGGCAGAGCCCAACTGGTGTTCATAGATGAATTGCCCTGGATGGACACTCCGGGCTCCAGATTTCTGACAGCATTTGAAGCATTCTGGAACGGATGGGCATCAGCCAGGGACAATATAAAATGCATTGTCTGCGGTTCCGCAACATCCTGGATGGCTGACAATATGATAAACAATCACGGAGGACTGTATGGCCGCCAGACCTGTGAAATCAAATTATCTCCATTTACACTGAATGAATGCGAAGAGTTTTTCACATCCCGAGGGATTGAACTGACAAGGTATGACATCACTGAAATATATATGGCTGTTGGCGGCATTCCTTATTATCTCGACAAATTCAAAAAAGGACTCAGCGTTGCGCAAAACATCGACAGACTCTTTTTCGCAGCCAATGCCCCGCTGAAAAATGAATTCACACGCCTGTTTGCCTCCCTGTTTTCCAATCCTGACCTGTATGCCAAAGCCATACGCAAGCTTGCATCCAGACATTATGGATTTTCGAGAACAGATATTGGAGAATGCCTGGGAATTAAATCGGGTGCCGGACTGACTAAAATACTCAACACTCTTGAAGCCAGCGACTTCATCATCTGCTACCGCCCTTTGGATGCCGCAAAGGGTGAAAAACTATATCGGCTGACGGATGCCTTCTGTCTGTTTTATCTGCGTTTCGCAGACAATAGCACAAACAATGATTCCGAATATTGGGTACACAATCAGAATCTGGCTGCAACAAACAGCTGGCGTGGAATTGCATTTGAGGATTTATGTATCTCTCACATCGCACAAATCAAGAAAGCTCTGGGCATATCAGGAGTGGCAACCACAGAATCTGCTCTCACGTTGAGGGGAGACGAGTCAAACAAAGGCACACAGATGGACCTTGTCATCGAGCGCAAGGACAGAGTCGTAAACCTGTGTGAAATAAAGTTTTACAACGGTATGTTCGAAATCGGAAAGGATTATGACCTTGTACTGCGCAACAGAATGAATATTCTGTCTTCATACATAAAAAAGAGGCAGGCTATCCATCTGACAATAATAAGCACATTCGGAATCAAAAGCAACAAATACAGCGGCATAGTCCAAAATCAAATAACTCTGGACGATTTGTTCTTATGAATGAAACTTATAGCTTCGATTCTTGCTCCCGGATATATTCTGATATCAAATTCAAATGAAAACCGTCAATATGAACTTTTGCACCCTTTTCCCGGAAAGATTGCAGAACTTCAGCAATCCGAGTTATAATGGAATCTGCATTTCTCACGTCATTCTCCGACGCGAGTCTGATTAACTGGCCTCGGGAAATGAGTTTGTCACTTTCTGCAATTGACATTGCGTGCCTGTCCCCAATGAAACGGTTCTTGTAATTGACAGTGAAAGTCACATCATAGGCAGGAGCGAGTCTCCAAGTCCCGTCTTCAGACATAATGAATGAAAAATTTTTGTCGTGATCGTCAGTCACACCGGCCAGATAATTGAACACAACACGCAGATACAATTGTTCAATATCGTGATACGGGAGATGCAGGATGCGACAAACTTTGAACAATTCATCATAAGATGTTACCTCACCGCACAAAGAACGGAGTGTTGCAGAATGTACTTTTTTCCCATCCTTGCGGTCAAACCTTTCTGTCAGGAAATGATTGGCTCCGGAAACTGGCAGGAGAACAGACTTTTCCATTTCTATTCCGCATTCTGTGGCCATCTGGTAATACACATACTCTATTTCTGCTGTTGGCCAAGTATCTGAATCCCGAAACTTCAGAATGTATTGGACGAAATCTACCGGAAGGAGGACCTGTCCTGAACGAACCTCACCAGTCTTCCAGTTGATGGCAACTATGGCCTTCGGGTGTTTTCCCCCAGCGCTCATACCTACAGTCATCAGTTCGTTCACTCCCGGACGATTGGCCAAGTTCAAGGCAACTCCTTCCCTGGCCGATTCTATCTCAATTGCCAAATTATATAACTCATCAAGCATAACAGCATCATCGGTTGACGAATTATACATTTGCGGAACGAATTCAAAGCCTCCCATTCCCCTTTTTCCGATGAAAGCCAATTTATCTACAGCTGTTACATCGTGGCTTCTGAGCCCATTTGCTTCCATCCACTGAAAAAAAACCAGGTTGCCCCAATCATCAGGTAGCGAAGCACTCAGAAACCTTGGCAAACCCTCATATTCATTTCTCCTGCATATATCAGACATTCCTCTCCTGACAAGATAGGTCGAAAGTCTATATGGTCCCACAGGATCCACATCAACGCCAAAAGTATGATACTCCGGATTGAACGAAACCTTGGCTCCGATTTTCCCAAATCCTTTTTCATAGCCTCCCTGCCACTGCAACTTGCAGATTTCTTTTCCATACAGCAGGACATTCAAAATGTTATTTTTCATTTTTTCGTCTTCTGACTCTCCGTTTTACAATGTCTTTTTCCGTATGATTTCCATACAAGCTGACAGGAATATCCGGTATTGATTCAGCTATCCCTTCAAGACGCTCAATTGCTCTGGCAAGTGCCACAAAATTGTCAAGTCTGATGGCTGACCCTTCGCCCTTCTCAAAACGGGCAATGGTCATAACAGAAAGACCTGTCAGCTCTGCAATGTCTTTCTGAGTCAAGCGCAATGCTATTCTGTAATCGCGAAACCGTTTACCGAGTTCAACAACGATATCATTATTGGACCTCCCGTAAAGATCCTCCATTGAAAGATTATTCATAACACTGCAAATGTACATATTTTATAGTTTATATCAAGATTTTGCATATAAAATATCATATTCGTTAGCATAAAGTCATAATCCAATCGGGAATTTCCACTATTACATTTTTAAATTCGAATCCGGAAAATATCACTAAATTTGCCTGGCAATAATTCTCATTATGAAAAAATTATCTCTATTCTTCATTTCAGCATGCACCTGCGCCTGCCAGTTTACAGTCACTGATTCATCATCTTCGGGAAACCGGCCCGGGACCGGAGACTTTAATGAAGACCCAGCCTCAGAAAGCATTGTTCTTCTGTTTACCAACGACCTGCACAGCCAGATTGAGCCCATAGACGGGAGCGAGACATTTAATTCTGGACGGGGCGGAGTGGCGCGCATCAAGGTGCTTGTGGACAGCGTCAGGGCAGCGGAAAAGGCTGTAATTCTCGCTGATGCAGGGGATTTTGTGCAAGGGACTTTCTATTTCACCTGCCTGGGAGGGGAGGTGGAAATGATGGTGCAGAAGGAAATGGGCTATGATGTCAAGACCATAGGCAACCACGAATTCGACAAGAAAATCGAGGGACTTGGCCATATGCTCAATCTGAACGATGTGGTCACGGTGAGCAGCAATTACGACTTCAGCCGTACTGCCCTGTCCGAGAATGTCCACGAATCTGCGATTATCGAGGCTGGAGGTCACAAAATCGGATTCATAGGTCTGGGAGCGCGTCTGAAAGGGCTTGTGGACCCGAAAGCCTACGAAGGCGTGGTGTATTCCTATCCTTGGGAGGATGCGGACAGACTTGCACGGGAACTCAAGAAGAAAGGAGCGGAAATGGTGATTGCCCTGTCCCATCTGGGTTACGACGAAGACTACAGCAAAAAATACTATGACGGCGGCTTTGCCTCGAACACCGAAAACATAGACTTTATCATCGGCGGCCACAGCCACACTTTTCTTATGAAGGAGAGGTATGCCACCAATCTCTCAGGGAAGGAAGTGCCTATAGTCCAGACCGGCAGCAAGGGCATATATCTGGGCTATATGAAAATCAATATGAACGGCTCCGGGCGTGAAAGGTTCAGTTACCGTCTGATTCCCGTAAACAGCCGGTTGGATGCAAGGATTGATCGGGATTTCGCTGACAAACTTGGGGTCTATTCCGCCAAACTTGAAGATGCGATGTCGGAAGTTCTCGGCAATTGTCCGCAAACTCTCCGCAAGGGTTCTCCTCAAGGTCTGCTGGGCAACTGGGCCACTGATGCCATGGTGGAAATATGCGAGGATGTCTTCGGGGAGAAGCCGGACTTCGCCATCTGCAACAACGGTGGATTGAGAGCTGAACTTCCGGCGGGAGATGTCACAAGAGGTCGCATCTACGCAGTCTTCCC
>JALFGP010000002.1 GCA_022777205.1 Rikenellaceae bacterium | reverse complement strand
CAGAATCATTCCTCAGCCTGCTGATAACTGTAAAGCCTGCGTTCAGCATTGGGGTTACGAAAGTCTCTTTGGAGAAGAACGCGTCTGCGACAATGTTTTTTGTCAAAGCCTGCAGTTTGCCTTTCATACTCTCAAGTACAGCAACATACCATTCAACAAGATTCTTGTTCAGGTTGTCCAAAGTGACAGTATCAGGTGTCTGTACAGCCTCAAGAGCAACGCAATCCTTATTATCTGCATCAACGAGTCCAATTCCCAACAACTCAAGGCCACGCTTCATGGAACCGGAGACTCCAGACCAGAAGTATCCAATCCAAGGAGTCTTGTGACCAGACTTGGTAATATAACTGGGATCAATCGCTATTGCCTTGCGCTTACCAGATAGTATCTTAGATGCCAAATGAGAATTGAAAGAAAACCAATCAAAGTCATCCTTCTCAAAGTTGTTACGGTACGTTTGTTCCGAGAACTTCCCGTATCGTCCCAACTGGAGAAAATTAATCCTATCTGGTATGCTCATGTACAACTGCATAGTATCCATGAATACTTTCTCGAAACATTTGCTTAAATTTGCGATGCAATCGAGTGCTTCTCTGCACTCTGATTTGTATTGGTTAAGTATGCTGATATTCACTGTTAGTGCTTGGATTTGAACACTTTAAGTTACTAATAATTAGCGACTTAACCAAATTTATTTCAACTTTTTCGCTTGATTTTGACCGATTTATATTGACAAAATTTTCAAAGATCTTTTAAGCTTTATCCCGGCACATGCCGGAACTAAAAATGTATGTTTAACGGTAAAAATTTACCGAAGTATTGTTATTTAATACACCGATTCTTAATGATTTCTGTGTTAAAATAAAGGATCTGTGTCATTCACAAAATTCCATAATTTCAAGGATAACACCTCTGTGATGACTTCGTGGTTATGCACAACTCTTTTCTTGATATATACTAGACTACTAAAACTTTTTCCTCCAAACATACCCATATGCCGTCTTCTGACGCCCTTGACTACATTCATTATATTATCTACTCTCGTTAAAGACAAGGCCTCCCTAACGGTAATTTTTATAAAAGTTACCGAACTATTGTCACAAGCAAATAAAAAAAAATATCAGTCACGATAACTGACTATGCTCTAAGACCATAATATTCCAAGAGCACAATATGATTGATTATTACAAGACTTCCCAATGTCCTCCCTTATCTGGACCGATATGTTTTATACGTTCTGCTTTCGATAGTTTTTCAAGGTCTCTTTGAATCGTACGTGCGGTAACCCCTAATTGTTTGGCTAACTGTGCTGCCGATAAAGTATTATCTTCTTTCAATAAAAGTACGATCAAATCCATCCTATCTACGACATTTTCTACGACATCTTCTACGACATCTTGTGCGACATTGTCCCCCACAAAAGCCGGATGAATAGGAAGTTCAGCCAAGAAATACTGGTTCAAGTCATCTGTCTTGAAGACTGGATCAGGCGATCCGTTATTCCTCATAGCTCTGTAAATCTTAGGAAAACCTGTCGAACGACCTTCCGTCATATCCAGTTCCTTCAAGAAATCTCCAATACGACGGTTTCTGTAATTACGAGACAGCACTCGTTCATTTTGAAGATCATCATTTGTAATTGGTGGCATCGGGCCAGCCAAACTATATACAATGATTGAAGTAGGCTCTATGCGTACCTCTATCGGATTGCGGTCATCATAGGATTTATGATATACAGCATTGGAAAGGACTTCCTCAATCGCAGTATATGGGTAATTATAAGCCCTGTTTGCTTCTGCCTTATCATCAACTTTGACAACCTTCTCAACAATTACCTGCGAACGAATATAATCTAAAGCCTCCTGCAACTGGAGATGTATCGGGCCATGAAGGATTTTCTCATCAAAATGATCTCCGACATCATCATAAAAACGCACAAGTTCTATCCTCGCATACGGAATATACTTCTCTGGTTTCTCTGAAAAGAAAAGCAATCCTACATTCTTTGGTCTGATAAATTCAGGAGTGCCACCTATAATCTGCATCTGCCAGCAAAGCTGTTCAAAAGGCATACTTTGAATATCTTTTTCAGTAATATCGCTATCCACTTTGCGAAGGAAATCCCTGATATAAAGCAAACTGAGATCATCTAGACTTGCTGAGTGGCATATTCTGTCATCAAACGGAATTTTGGCTGCCAAGGACAATAGCACCTGTTCCTCCTGCAGAGTCGCTTTCTTGGTCACTGAACCCTGCCTTATAAAATAGGCTTTCTGCATTTCCTTTGCGCCAAGATGGATTGGAGCCTTATATGGTCTTGCCTCACCTCCTGGTATCCAAAGTATGAGAATGTTCTTTCCCATATATTCGACAGGCTCAGGTATAACTATCGGAAGCGGTTCAATCTTGTGCATGAGATTCAAAACCTCTTTCTGAATGTCATCCAAATCCTTAATGTCAATTCCAATCGGAGGAAGCATTGGAGTACCCTTATCCTCTTCAACTCCAATCACGATATATCCACCACCCCAATTGTGCATATCATTAGCAAAAGCACAAATAGAATGGACCACATCCTCAGGATTCCATCCCTTCTTGAAGTCAATCCTTTCCCACTCAACGACCTTTCCGTTCAACAGCTGATTAATACCTATTGGTAGCCCCATATAACTAATATTTTTTCAAAGTTATAAAACTATTTCAAGAACTGCATAGTCAAATGTCAGTCAAATAAAAAATCAAGTGATTATCAAAGAGTTAGTCAACAGAGGCATCATCTTAATCAGTTTTCAGTCAAATAAACGCTCTTTTTCTGACCGCTTAACACAATAAGTTCTCCCAATTCATTCGGAATTTACTTCAAATTTGCAATAAATTCCGAATCAGAAGCCATTTTGAGCCTTTCAGTCAAACATTAGTCAAATAAAACTCGATTGATTATCAGATATTTAACTTTTCGACACCCCCTCTCAGTCAAATGTCAGTCAAATAAAAAATAACCTCACTGTTTCCGGTATGGAAATTTTCGTATTTACCGCCGTACTACTTTTCGTATTTACTGCAAATTTAACAAAATTATGTCTTTTGCAACACAATTTCTTCCTTACGAGTAATGGAATCCAAGACCGTTACAAGGCGCGTAATTCCGCAATAACATCGGATTTCTTGAGGCGCCCAAAGCGCGCTTCTGGGAGAGCCACCGCAACCTAGCAGTGAAGATTAAAGCCAATATTCGCCGAACTTTTATCGGTGAATATCTTGCTTTTCCGCCGAATCTACGAAACATTATGTTCTCAAAACATAATAACACTTGAAATTCTATCATAATATTGGAATTATGCTCTAAAAACATTATGTTTGCAGAGCATAATAATTTTGGACTATGAAATTTGTTGATAGAACACAGGAAAAAGAGCGACTAACGAAGATTCTGAATATGGACAGACCGACCTTTACTGCCATATATGGGAGAAGAAGATTGGGTAAGTCCGCATTGATTACAAGAGTCATAACTGATAATGACATCTATTATCTGGCAGATGAATCTGAGGCTTCCGCTCAGCGAATACTTCTATCAAAAGTTATTGCTCAGAAATTTGCCGGTTTTGATAAAGTTACATACCCCGACTGGGAGACTTTGTTCAGAAGTGTCAATTATAGAACAGAAGAGAAATTCACCTTGGTTTTGGATGAGTTACCTTATATGGTAAGACAATCTCCTGAATTGCCTTCTGTTATACAGAAACTAATTGACGAAAAAGGACTCAAGTACAATCTTGTAGTCTGCGGGTCATCACAGAATATGATGTATGGACTTATCTTGGACGAAAGTTCACCTTTATATGGTAGGGCAGATGTCGTAATGAAGTTCACTCCGATCAAGTTGCCTTATCTCCTGGAAGCCCTTAACCTTACTGCGGTTCAAGCAATTGAAGAATACTCTGTCTGGGGTGGTGTTCCGAGGTATTGGGAACTTAGAGAAATGCATAACTCATTGGATGAGGCTATCTGGACTGAGGCTCTTTCAGTTAATGGGACACTATATGATGAACCCGTGAAGTTATTCAAAGATGATATTCAAGACATTGTCAAGACCGCGACGATTATGTCATTTGTAGGAGTCGGAGCCAACAGAATGTCAGAAATCGCTTCAAGAAGTAATGAGCCTGCCACCAATCTGTCTCGCCCGATAAAAAAGCTCATCGACCTCGGCTTCCTTGGCAAGGATATCCCATTTGATGCTGATGAAGAAAAAAACAAAAAGACTCTTTATAAAATTGCAGATCCTTTTGTTGATTTCCATTATAGATTTGTCGTCCCTATGCGTTCATTCATAGAACTTGGTAGAAAGGCTCCGATTGAAATGGAACTCCAGCAGCACTTTAATAAGCATACAAGCAAATGGTGGGAAGTTATATGTCGTGATGCTGTAACAGGCAATATGATTGACGGTACATTGTACGGAGTTGCCAAAAGATGGTGGGGAACGGTTCTGGATAAGGAGAAAAAGCCTCACCAGATAGAATTGGATGTTGTTGCAGAATCTCTCGACAAGAAGAAGATTCTTATAGGCGAATGCAAATGGACTTCAGGTGAAGATGCTGTAGCACTCGAAAATGAACTTCGTTGGAAAGCTTCTATGTTACCATTTGCTAAGGGCAAGGAAGTCGTACCTGTGATCTTTGCAAAAAATATAACCAACAAATCCGAATCGAGCCTTACTATTACTCCTGAGGATGTTATGGAATTGATGAAGTAGGTTTCTAACTTACTTTTATATCGTTACCTCGAGATACAGAATTTATGGGTTCAATAAAATCTACCCTCAAAAACTGGCAAACATTAAAAAATTAGTATCTTTGCCGCCCGGAGCCCTTATGCCGGATTTTGCAAAAATGGTTGCTTGACGAATTAACTGAGTGTTTCCAAGATGACATTTGACGAATATTACAGTCAATATTATCGCAGAACCGTTGCATTCGCAAGGTCTTATGTCAATGATGAAATGGTGGCCCAAGACATTGCTGCGGACGCTATGGTCAAGCTGTGGATGCATCTGAAGGAGAACCCTGATGCCAAGGTGCATCATTGGCTTTTCGCCATCGTGAGGAACCTATGCCTGGATCATCTCAAGCATCAGAAAATCAAGCAGAAGACTCTTGCCGAGGTGGCTTTGTGGAAGACACAGGATTTGGACTTCAAGATTTCATCCCTGGACAAATACGGACACGATTCCGTAATATCCGGAGAGATTCAGGAAATCGTCAGCAGAGTGGTGGAGGAGCAAAGCCCCAAAACCAGGGACATTTTCGTAAAGAGCAGAATCTTCGGGAAAAAGAACCGGGAGATTGCGATGGAGATGGGAGTTACGGAAAAGAACGTGGAGTATCATATCTCCAAAGTGCTGAAGGCTCTGAAAATAGCTTTGAAAGACTACCTTATGGTTTTCATAATAACAGGACTTTTACACATACTGACAGGACTTTTACAAATTTTGCAAATCAATATTTAATATGAAGAAACTGATAATCATTGCCACCATTCTGATGCTGGCGCTTCCGCTTTCCGCACAAAACTGGAATAAGAATCTTGAAGTTGAGGCATCGGAGCTCAACCTCGTGGGAAAGGCATTCTACGACACCCCCAACCCTTACCAAAGAATCGACACTTGCCGTTTCAAAGGTTTCACCTGGTTGGAGAATATGCAATGTCGCTACGCAGCCGGTCTCGCTGTCCTGTTCACAACCGACGCTGAAGCCATTGGTGTGAAAATGGACTTTGACTATGCCGACGGGGCTTCCTATCGTTCCTACAGAGGCTTCGACCTCTACATCAAAAAGGACGGGAAATGGCTCTGGGCAGGAATGACAGATTTTCCAGGCAACCACAAAAACAAGGAAGCCATCCACAGAATTGTCAAAGATATGGCTCCCGGGGAAAAGGAATGTCTTCTCTATCTCCCGATCTGCACTGAAATCAAATCCTGCAAGGTTTGTGTTGCCGGAGCCACCCACATCGAGCCTATGGAATCCCCTTTCCGCCACAAGATTGTCTTCCACGGCAGCAGTTTCACCCACGGCATAAGCACCACACGTGCGGGAATGAGCTATCCTGTGCAGTTTATGCGCCGCACCGGATTGCAACCCATAACTCTCGGATTCAGCGGCAATTGCAAGATGCAGCCATATTTTGCGGATGTACTTGAGCAAGTGGAGGCGGATGCCTATGTCTTCGACCCGTTCTCCAATCCGAACATTCCTATGATAAAAGAGCGTCTCAGGCCATTCATCGACAGAATGGTTAAGGCACATCCGGGCAAGCCCATCATAGTCCAGCGCACCATCTACTGGGAGATGGAGAATTTCGACACCGGTGCACAGAAGGAGTTCGAAGGTCGCAGAGCCCTGTCCGACAGCCTTATGAGAGAGATTTGCAAGGAGTACAAGGATGTCTATTACATCAAGCCCGATGCCGCTCTCCACAATGGCGAGTCCTCAACTGCCGACGGAGTGCATCCCCATGACCACGGCTACTCATTGTGGGAAGAATCCATTGAAAAGCCTATTCTGAAGATTCTCAAGAAATACTACAAAGACATAGTTATCCCAAAACGATAAACACCCGCACCAATGAAACAGGAATTGTTGCACAATTATATCAATGGCCAGGCAACCGATGCTGAAATCAAGGAGGTTATGCAATGGGCCCACGAAGACCCGGCAAATATGCAGGAGCTGGAAGCATTGCGCCGGATCAACGATGCAGCCATCTGGAACTCAGATATGGAAACAGCTGCAAGCCGCAAGCAAAAGCGCAGAGCCCGTATCAAAAGAGCCGTGTCCTGGTCTGTTGCAGCATCAATCCTGCTTCTGGTAGGTTTTTCCGTTTCATTCCTGCTTTTCGGGACGGACGGGGAGAATCAGTCCATATCCGTTTTTGCTCCTGTAGGACAGAGGACAGGACTCACTCTTGCCGACGGCACTCTCGTGTGGCTCAACTCCGGAAGCCGTCTGGATGTCCACGAAGATTTCAACGGCAAGGCCCGGGAAGTGAGCCTCGATGGAGAAGCCTATTTTTCTGTCACGCAGAATACGGGCAAGCCTTTCATAGTCCACACCAGCAATTACAGCATTAAGGTTACGGGTACGGAATTCAATGTATCCTCATATGCAAACGCTCCGGAATGGTCCGTTGCCCTTGTGAAAGGCCAGGTTGAGATCTATGACGGGGGCAGTACAAACATTGTCCTGACACCGAATATGAAAGCGGAAGCAATGGGAGGCAAGCTTGTGACTTCGAAATTCTCCGACTATGACGCATTTCTTTGGAGGGAGGGCATAATCTCATTCGAGGATGCCTCATTTGCCGACATATTCTCAAAGCTGGAAACCTATTATCAGGTCACCATCCAGGTTGAAGACAGCAAATTGCTCGACAGGCATTCCACCTGCAAGTTTGTGACAGCGGATGGGATAGAATGTATCCTGGACCTGCTTCTGATGGGAGAGGGACTCAGCCACGACTTCGACATAGACACAAGAACAGTCCGAATCAAATAGTGCTGTCCCATATCAGTTAGAAAGCCAGACTTGGAAAAAGTTTGGCTTTTTTTTCATTTTACTTTTAGGGATGTTGCCCTCCAAATCGTTTTACCATAGTTGACTTATCTGAATTAAGTAACATTAAAATTAATACCTAAAATTTATGAGTCCATCAATAAACCGTTTTCTGTCGGTTATTCGCAAGCTTGCCGGAATCGGCATTACAGCTGCAATGATTTTGTGCTCCGCAGACGTGGGAGCGCAGTCGAAAAAAGTGAGTCTTGTGTCTTCATCTTCCACTGTGGGACAAGTCTTGAAAGACATTGAGGCCCAGACCGGTTACCTCTTTGTTTACAACACCTCAGACATCGATGTGTCGAAGAAGGTATCTCTCAATTTCAAGGATGCCGCTGTCTCCCAAGTCCTCGACAGCGTGCTTGACGGTCACAATGTCAAATGGCATTTTGAAGGCCGTTACATCAAAATCATGAAGCAGGAGCCTGAGGGTAAGAGCAAAAGCAATGGCCCGGTGAAAATTCAGGGAAAGGTATGCGCTGCGGACGGAGAACCCCTTATAGGAGCCAGCATAATGGTCAAGGGTACATCCACGGGTGTCATTACCGATATGGACGGCCAGTTCACTATGGAAATACCAACCCCGGGGACTGTCCTTGTGGCTTCCTACCTTGGTTTTGTGGACCAGGAGTTCGAGGCTGTGGGGGGGGAAAAATTTTGACATTTTCCTTCAGGAAGACAATAACACACTCGACGAACTGATAGTGGTGGGCTATGGCACCCAGAGAAAGGTGGACCTTACCGGTTCTGTGGGTTCTGTGGGCGGAAAAACACTTGCTGACAGAAAATCCACCTCGATTGCAACATCTCTTCAGGGTGCAGTGGCCGGAGTCACAGTCACACGAAGCGGCAACGAACCGAGCAACGAGGGAGGCGACATCAAGGTCAGGGGTATCACCACAATCGGAGACTCCACTCCTCTCGTCATAATCGATGGCGTGCCGGGAGATATGTCTTCCGTCAGCTCTGAAGACATCGAAAACATTTCAGTTCTGAAAGATGCCGCATCAGCTTCCATCTACGGTTCGAGAGCAGCAGCCGGAGTCATCCTCATCACGACAAAAAGAGGCCAGAAGGAACGCATCAACATATCCTACAACATCGAATACGGTTCCGAAATCCCTACGGCCAATGTTGACTTCGTGGACATCACAAGATATCTTGAGATGACCAATGAGTTGCGTTACAACGACAACCCTTCAGGCGGACTGTACCAGGACTATTCCCAGGACCAGGTGGAAAACTGGCTGGAGTACAATCAGACGGACCCGAACAAATACCCCAATACCGACTGGCGCAAACTCGTTTTGAAAGACTCGGCATTGAGATGTATGCACAGAGTAAACATTTCCGGAGGATCCAAAGTCATTCAAACCAACGCTTCCTTCACCTACAACAAGACCGATGGCTTGTACAACGGGCTGGATTACAAGCGTTATATGACCAAGGTAAACAATGATATCAACATCACCGACTGGTTGCACGCAAGCATAGATTTCTCCTTCAACAAGAAGGAAGCCAACAGCCCTGTGACAGACCCATATACTCTTGTCAGATATCTCCCGCCAATCTACGCCGCCACCTGGGATGACGGGCGCATTGCCGACGGAAAAGGGGCAAACATCTATGCCCTCGTCAATTACGGAGGCTTCAACAAGAAAGACATCTTCCAGTTTTCGGGCAAGGCTCAGATTGACATCAGGCCTCTGCCGTCACTGCGTTTTTCTGCAATATTTGCCCCCAACTTTGTCATCACCAAGCAGAAGAGCTTTCAGAAAGAACTCCCGTGGACAACAGCTGAAGACCCCGATGTCATAGGCGGTTATCTGATCTCATCCACAAAACTGAGCGAATTCAGGAATGACAGCAAGAGCTACAACGCTCAGTTCCTTGCAAATTACAACGAGACTTTCAACGGACACAGCATAGGCGTGATGGCCGGTTACGAGACCAACTATTATTTCTACGAAGGTCTCACCGCGACCAAGGACAAGTTTGAAGTGAGCGATTTCCCATATATGGACATAGCTCCTAACAATCAGGTCTATGACTCCGGCAACGCTTATGAGACAGCCTTGATGTCTTTCTTCGGACGCTTGTCCTACAACTACAAAAACAGATACCTGATTCAGGCCAACTGCCGCTGGGACGGATCTTCCCGCTTTGCGAAGAAATACAGATGGGGAATGTTCCCGTCCATATCCGGAGCGTGGGTTTTGAGCGAGGAGCCATTCTTCAATATCGGTAAGGAGGCAATTTCGTTTATGAAAGTGCGTGTTTCCTATGGTACATTAGGAAACGAGAGGATAGGTAATTACCCTTACCAGTCGCTTATCAGCACAGGACGCGGTCTGTTTGTGAACAGCAAGGGGGAAGCAGTCGAGGAGATGACCGCAGCCCAGCGCAACTATGTGATTGAAAACATATCCTGGGAAACCACATATTCGATTGACGCAGGTCTTGATTTGTATTTCCTCAACAACCGCTTGTCCCTCACTGCGGATTATTACAACAAGAAGACCAAGGATATGCTCCTGGCTCTGGAGATTCCTGACTATGTCGGCTACGGCAATCCGGAAAAGAACACCGGAGATATGTACACCAACGGTTTCGAATTGACCTTGGGCTGGAAAGACAATGTCGGGGACTTCTTCTATGGAGTCAATTTCAATCTTTCCGATTTCAAATCCAAGATGGGCAACCTCGGAGGAACCCAGTTCCTGGGTGATCAGGTCAAACTTGAGGGAAGTGAATTCAACGAGTGGTACGGATATGTGTCAGACGGCCTGTTCCTCACCCAGGAAGACCTGGACAATTCCCGAAACTGAACAACCAGACCAAGCTCGGAGACATCAAGTACAAGGACATCTCCGGACCGAACGGCGTGCCTGACGGAAAAATCACTCCGGAATATGACCGCGTGCTTCTGGGAGGTTCCCTGCCGAGATTCACCTATGGAGGCAATATCAACCTGGGTTACAAGGGTTTGGATATATCACTCTCATTCCAGGGAGTCGGCTTGCAGAAATCCAGAATGGTCAATATGATGGTGAAGCCTCTGATTTCCAACTACGGCAACATCCCGGCAATAATCGACGGCAAATACTGGAGCAGTTTCAAGACTGCCGAGGAGAATGCCCAGGCACAGTACCCGCGTCTTACCAATGCCAACGAGAACGGTGTGTATTGCCTGTCCGATTACTGGCTGTTCAACGGAGCCTATTTCAGATTGAAGAACGTGATGGTCGGCTACACCCTGCCGGAACATCTTACCAACAAAATCTTCATCAAGAAACTCCGGTTCTACGCCACCGCAACTGACCTTTTCTCCATCAGCAACTACCCTAAGGGCTGGGATCCGGAAGTAGGACCTACTTCCTATCCTATCACAACCACAGTGCTTTTGGGAGCCGAAATAACATTCTAATAATCATATGGCTATGAAATTCAATAAAATACTCTCACCAATAATTGCAGCTCTGTGCGGCCTGGCAGCAGCCTCGTGCTACAACCTGGACCTGAATCCTCTGTCCGAGGGTTCTTCCGAGACCTGGTTCACCACCGAGGACGAGTTCGAAGCTTCGCTGAAGAATATGTACCAGTCCGGAATGTGGACTCCCGACAACGAGAGCTGGACGGACGACTTTGTCCAGAGACAGATTCTGAGCAGTTTTGCCAATGCCACCGTTACCGGACAGACCCAGGATGTCGTGGATTACTGGGAAAACAAATACAAGGGAATAGGCAGGGCCAATGTGGTGCTCGACAACCTTCAGCGCGGCCTGGATTCCGGTATTCCGCAGAGAAACATTGACAAATTCGCAGCCGAGGCCCATTTCCTCAGGGCGGCTTTCTACAGTATGCTCATCGAGAAGTTCGGAGATGTCGTCTATGTGGACCACAATGTCAGCATCGAGGAGGCCCAGACGATGGAACGCACTCCGAAAAGCCAGCTCATTCCGCTTGTCTATGAAGACTATGACAAGGCGGCTGCCGGACTTCCGGAATCTACGGACTATTATGCCTCAAGGGCCACAAAAGGCGCGGCTTTGGCAATGAAGGCCCGCTTTGCCCTGCGTATGGGAGACTGGACAACCGCAGCCGAGGCTGCAAAGGCCTGTATGGACCTGAATGTCTATCAACTTGAGTCTTCATATGAAAAACTGTTCCTACAGACGACCAAGGTGTCCAAGGAATATATACTCGCGTTCCCGCGTTCAGTGGAGTTGGGATACTACTACCCTGCCTGGGAAATTCTCTCAAGACTCGGTTCCGGCAATGCCTGGTGGTGCCCGAGCTGGGACCTGCTGGCATCCTACACCTGCACGGACGGAAAGCCGATTGACGAGTCTCCGCTTTACGACAAGAACGACCCTTTCAAGAACAGGGACCCGCGCTGCTCACTGACCATAGTGCCTTTCGGGTCAATGCATTGCGGCTATGAGTACAATCCCCACCCGCAGGTGCTGGAGGTAAAGGACAAGAACGGCAAGAAGGTGAGCAACAAGGACTCCAGAGGGGTGTTCCAGTATGCTTCATTCAACGGACTGCTCTGGAAAAAGGGTGTGGATGAAAGCTGGACAGACAACGGCAGAAAGGCGGAACCTACACAGATTGTCATCCGCTATGCCGATGTGCTCCTGATGTATGCGGAAGCCAAGATTGAGCTGAATGAAATCGACGACAGCGTGCTGAAGGCAATCAACCAGGTCCGCTCACGCGCCTACTCGACAACATATGACAAGAATACCGCTTACCCGGCAGTCACCTCCACCAACAGGCTTGAATTGAGAAAAATCCTGCGGAATGAAAGAAGGGTGGAATTTGCTAACGAGGGACTCCGTTACAGCGACATAATACGCTGGAAGATAGCCTCAAAGGTTATGTCCAAGAAGAACTACGGAATGCTCTATCCTGCCAGTGCCATAATTGAGAAGCTCATCGATCAGGGCCTCCCTTGGTTCTGGCCTATGACACCGGAAATCGACGAAGAGGGAATTCCAGATTTCAGCGCAATGGAGAAGAAGGGTTACATCCAGGCCCTTTCCACAAAGAAATGGGACGACAGGCAGTATCTCTGGCCTATACCTTCCAAAGAAATCCTTATCAACAACAAACTGACACAAAATACCAGATACTAAGCAATGAAGAACTATATAAAGAATGCAGTCCTCTGGCTGGCCCTGATGCTTCTGGCGCCAGTCTATGCTCACGCGGCAAGTCTGCTTGTCGAGGCAGAGAGTTTCAAAAACCACGGAGGCTGGTGCATAGACCAGCAGTTTATGGACCTGATGGGCTCCCCTTACCTGCTTGCACACGGTATGGGTGTGAAAGTGGAAGATGCCACGACGGAGGTGGAATTCCCTGCCCAGGGCGAATACTATGTCTATGTCCGCACCTACAACTGGACAAGTCCCTGGTTTGACGGGAAGGGTCCCGGACAATTCAGGCTCAAAGTCGGGGATGTGGAACTGGAAACCGTTCTCGGGGACACGGGTGACAAATGGATGTGGCAGTATGCCGGCAAGGTCCAAATCACTGACAAAAAGCAGCAGCTTGCCCTGAAGGACCTAACGGGATTTGAGGGCAGATGCGATGCGCTCTGGTTCACCACGAAGAAGAACGACGTGCCGCCTTCAGATGTGAAGAAGCTGGAAAAATTCAGGACAAAAGCATTGAAGAACGGCAGGCCAGAGGCTCTGGAATACGATTTTGTCGTGGTTGGCGGAGGCGTGGCCGGAATGTGTGCTGCAATGTCGGCAGCCAGGCTCGGACTCAAGGTTGCGCTCATTCAGGACCGTCCGGTTCTCGGAGGCAACAACAGTTCCGAGAGCAGAGTCCATCTGGGAGGCCGCATCAACAAGGCCCCATATCCTAACCTCGGGAATATGATCAAGGAATTCGGGCCCAAGGAAGGCGGAAATTCCCGTCCGGCCTATGTGTACGAGGACCAGAAGAAGATGGATTGGATAAAGTCCAACGCAAATATCGACCTGTATATCTGCGAGCACGCCAATGCTGTCATCAAGTCCGGCGACAAAATCAAGAGCATAGTCTCCCAGAACATCCTCACCGGTGCGCGGCACATTTTCTCCGCCCCTCTTTTTGCGGATTGCACGGGTGACGGCACCATAGGCTACCTCGCCGGAGCCGACTACCTTATGGGCAGGGAGAGCAAAGCCCAGTTCAATGAGAAGAGCGCACCTGACGAGCCGGATATGCTCACGATGGGAAGTTCTGTCCAGTGGTATTCAGTCGATGACAAGAAGCCTTCGTCTTTCCCGGAGTTCAACTATGGAATCGAATTCACGGATGAGAGCTGCGAAAGGGTGTTCAAGGGCGACTGGGAATGGGAGACAGGCATAGGCCGCAATCCTATTGCCGATGCCGAACAGATCAGGGACTATGCCACCCTCATAGTATATTCCAACTGGAGCTATCTCAAGAACCATCTGAAGGACAACCAGAAATGGAAAAACCGCAGTCTGGGCTGGGTGGCCTACATCTACGGAAAAAGAGAGTCCAGAAGGCTTGTCGGAGACCACGTGCTGACCGAACAGGATGTCAAGGAAAGAATACCTTACGAAGACGGCACCGTGACCACAACCTGGGACATAGACCTGCACTACCCTGACCCTGAGAACGGCAAATGGTTCCCGGGCAAGGAATTCAAGGCCATCAGCCTGGGCGAGAGGATTTACCACTACGCTGTACCGTACAGGTGTTTCTACTCCCGCAACGTCAGCAACCTCTTTATGGCGGGAAGGGACATCAGCGTTACACACATTGCCCTGGGCACCGTCCGCGTGATGAGGACCACGGGAATGATGGGAGAGGTTGTCGGAATGGCAGCTTCCGTGTGCCGGAAAAACAACTGTCTCCCGAGGGATGTCTATCAGAGCCATTTCGACCAGTTGAAAGAGCTTATGAACGAGGGTGCCGGAGATGCCCAAGCGCCTGACAATCAGAGACATAATTGGGGCTTTACTCTTGAAAAGGAATAAATATGAAATCGCACATTTGCAAAAGAATACATAAATCCGGAGTGCTGGCCATCTCGGCGGCATTGCTCTGCGGATGCTTTTCAAAGGAATACACGGTGCTTCCCGTGGAAGTGAATGATTCGGAGTCCCTCTACAACATCACTTGCGACGGGTTGCAATACAGGGACCCGTTCATATATGTGGACAAGGAGAAACAGGCCTACTACTGCCCAGTGGTTGCAGCCGAAGGCATAAAGATTTTCAAAAGCCGGGACCTGAACAAGTGGAGGGACCTGGGCACCGTTTACAATTATAGCGGTATCTATGCCGACTACAGCTGGTGGGCAGCCGATATGTACAAGTGGAAGGACAATGTCTATTGCATAGCCACGGCTGTCGCCCCTAACGGCAGCACCGATGATTTCACCTCCCCTAAAAGCAATACCATTTTCAAAGGCGAATATGGCCCTGAGGGCGCTGTGTGGCCGGTGAACAAGTCCCAGGTAAATCTCATCCCGCAAAGCGACACCCAGAACATCGACGGTTCGCTGTATGTGGATGAGAACGGTGCCCCATGGATTGTGTATTGCAGGGAAGCAGCCACCGAGGTCACCTCAAAGGGCTATGATGCAGGAGTTTATGCCTACAAATTGAATGACGACCTCTCTGCGACTGTGGGTGAACCGGTGCATCTTTTCAACGGTTCATCCTCCAAGTATGCCTGCGCTGTGGATGTGCGTGACGGCAAGGATGTCTATATCGCAGATGCCCCTATGCTCTGGCGCGAACCAGTTTCGGGCAATCTCATCTGCATCTGGTCCCATTATGCAAAGCAGCCCGGAAACGACAGCCAGAAATGGTATTCGATAGGTCAGGCAGTATCCCGTTCCGGCAAGATTGAGGGTCCTTGGGAGCACACCGGCATAATCAACAACTACGACGGAGGCCACGGATGCCTGTTCGAGGATCTGGACGGCAATATGAAACTGGCTTACCACCTCAACCCTTCCCTTTCTAAAAACGGACTGCCGCATCTTGTCATCAAGGACATAAAAGTGAACAACGGACTTCTGGAAAAACCGGTGCAGGACCCGGCAGTATTTGTCGAGGGCAAGGAAGAGGAAGTATCTCTCAAAACCGTTTCCGAATATCACATTCCGGTCAATATCGTATTCTGCGACAGCTATTCCGGCAATGTCACCGCAAGGATGGACCAAAGCAATCTCCAGGACCTTTGCGACGAGTACAATATCGAAAGGAAGACAAGTTATCCTTTGCTCCCTTCTGCCGCATTTACGGTTACGGATGCCCTGCTGGGTGCCGGCAAATTGACTGCAGACATAGTCCTGAACTTCAACAGCGCTGCAATCGAGGCGGATAAAGAATACCTGCTTCCGGTCAAGGTCACCGTGGATTCCGAGCAGAAACTGGAGCTGATTGACAACGGAGTCTATCTGATTGTTTACAAGCCTGGACGCTTCGAGTACGCAACTCTGGACCAGACCCAGTTCAAGATTGTATTCTGCAACAGTTCAAGGGCTTATGAGCATAGCAATAACGGAGCAGGCGGTCTGGATCAGTGGAATACCTACAATGCCCTCTATCTCATAGACGGTGTGCAGGACAAGGGTTGGTACTCCAACTTCCAATGGTGGGAACCGTTTGTTCAGGACCGCTCCGGAGTTGAGACTGGCTCGGATGACTATGATTACGAATTCACTGATTTCCACGCATTCAAGGGCCGCCGTTGTGCCATATCCATAGTCATCGATATGCAGCAGTCCTATGATGTCGCTTCGGTGGGTCTTCTCAACAGGCGCCCTAACGATGCCGGAGTGACGGACACAAAGAGTGTAGAGTTCTATGTTTCGGACGATGAGCAATTCCTGTTCACGCCTGCCAAGGATATCGAAAACTACGATTTTGCAGAATATGGAAATCCTTCACAGAACAACTGGACCAAAATCGCTGAAAATAAGGGTCTTGCCAAGACTTCATCAGTTCAGTGGTGCCCTGTTTCGGAAGAGCAGATGCTCAGCCACAGTTCCAAGGGCAGATTCCTGAAAATCAGACTGTTGGGAACATACGACGGCTCCATCACCCTGTACTCATTGAGCGAAATTTATGTAAAGCAACTCACTCAGATAAACTATTGATTAAATCATCATCAATTATGGAAAGAGAAATTTATGTAACCCCGGAATGTCGTCTGGTGGAACTGAAAGTAGCTTCGCCGACTCTTGCCGGATCCACCAACACAGAAGCATTTGACGAGAAAGAAAATCAGGATTGGACTTTCTGGGAATAATTGAAAACTTTTAACGATTGAATTATGAGAAAACATTCTATATTGCTGATTTCCGCAGTTTTGGCTCTTGCCGGCTGCAAAAAGGACAATGCACCGGAAGAAAACCTTTCGGATAAATATCCGGTCTTTTCCACCTCTATGGAAGACATCACCAAGACTGAGCTTGGAGCAGGCAACACTGTGGTCTGGAAACTTACGGACAGGGTGGGCGTGTTTCTGGCAGGAGGCACAAAACTGCTGGAGTACAAGCCGAATACGGAAGGTGAAGTTTGCACAGAACTTATTCCTGTGTCTGAAACCAATACTGAATCATCCGTCAGCAGCAATGTTGCATTCTACCCTTATTCATCATCTCTTAGCTGCACCGAAACCACAGGCGCAGAAGAAGGCGCAGCAAGCACCTTCACTGTCAAAACCAGCGTACCCCAGACCCAGACATACAAGGCTGGCAGTTTCGGGGCGGATGCTTCGCCTATGATGGCGGTTTCGGCCAGTGGAGACAATGTGTTCAAATTCAAGAATGTCTTCGGATGCCTCAAGCTTCAGTTTACGGGTTCGGGGACAGTCAAGACGATTACTGTTAAGGGCAATAACACAGAAAATCCGGAGGTTCTTGCCGGAGACATATCTGTGAGTATGACTCAAAACGGCAGGCCTACATTTATATTTGATGGAACCACTTACACTTCAGTAACTTTGGACTGCGGGGCTGGCGTAACATTGAGCGACACGCCGACACCATTCTATATTTCGCTGCCGGTTGTGGAGTTCACCAAGGGTATTACAGTTTCCGTGGAAATGGACGGAGCGGATACACCTTATAGCATAGCTACAGGAGGAAGCCTCCCGATTGAGAGATCTGCTATTCAGCCTATGACAACTTGCAAACTGGTTGCTTTGACAACAGAGGAAGTAAGCAAGCCTTTTACTGTCAAGTTCTGCAACTCCTGCTATGCTTATATACGGAGCAACATCACTGTTAATACCAGTGGAAGGGAAATTGGGGTAGGTGTTGACGGAAGTGAGTACTCGAAGAACTACTCCCTTTATGGTCCGACTAGATATTATGAACATGGTAATGCTGACCCCTATAATTTCTGGGGCGGGATGGGTAGTTATAGCCCCAAAAATCTCGTTGACGGCAACTACGCCACTGGTTGGACATCTCTGCACGGAAGTTCGGGAACTCTTTGCCAAAGCACCGACAAAGGAACAGAAACAAAATTCGATGATTATGACTACAGTTGGTCGAAACTGGAGAGCCAGTTCCACGCCTTCGGGGGCCGTCGTGTCCAAGTAACAATTGTAGTTGATTTGAAAGAATCCTGCAATATCGCATCCGTAGGTCTTGTCAACTGGGATCCTAGCCTGAAAGATGGTAGGATCCAGAGTGTCGAATTCTATGTATCTGATGATGCTGACTTCGACTTCACCCCGGCCTATGGAGCAGGAAAATATTCAGATACTGTGATTTCGACTTCTACATACGAATTTTCCGAATATGGAAATCCGTCAAAGAACAACTGGACGCTCATAGCAAAAACAAACAATCTTGGAGTTTCAACGAGTAATGATAAAGATGGTGTTCGATGGGTTAATGTTCCGTATGCAATGATTTCAAGTGGCAAGTCCAAGGGACGTCTGCTCAAAATAAGATTCCTTGAGACCATAGACAAAGAAAACAGAACAGGATACAGCGCAACGGAACTTTGTGTAAAGAAAGCCACAAATCTATAATAACAGATGAAAAAGACAATACAGACCATTATCGTACTCTGCCTCTTGTCTATCGGTTGCCAGGCCCGGAATTTCACGATTCTGGGCTTAGGCGACTCTATAACGGAAGGCATTGACGGACAGGGTTCATACCTCTCCCCTCTCAAGCGTATGCTGTTCGAGCAGGGATATGATGTAGAATTCGTGGGCCCAAGGATGAGCCGCTGCGCCGATGAGGCCATCCCTTGCTACGGCTGGTGCGGCAAGGATGTGGAATTCATAGAAAGTACGGTTGAAGAGGTGTACCGCCAATACCCGGCAGACATAGTCCTCTTCCATTCCGGTCACAACCACGATGCTGCAACCAAGCCGGTGAAAGGTATCATAAAAGCCTATAAATCAGTCATAAGGAAAATCCGCAAAATCAATCCAAATGCAGTCATCCTTGTCGCAGAGGTGATTCCGTCCGGGAAACTGCCCAAATATTCCTATATCCCTGAACTAAATCGGGAAATAGTCAAATTGGTCAAGGGATATGGCGATGAGGGGATAAGACTGGTGGATATAGCCGGGAACTACAGCTGGGAGAGGCTGAATGTCGCTGACAAGGTTCATCCCAATGCCGAAGGCCGCGAGTGGATTGCCGGATGCTGGAATGAGGCTCTGAAAGAAGTCCTCGGAGAACCTTTCTTCGCTCCTTTGAAGGTCACATATTTCAACCTCGTCCCTACAGAGGCTTCGAAAGCTCCGAATTATTATTGCACCTGGAACACCCAGTATGCTTATGCCGGCACTGACGATATACGCTCCGAGATGACCGAAGAGAATATTTTCGGCAGCGGCCCCGGACAGGGATGGATAAATTTCTATCCGAAAGTGCGCAAGGACCTGTATTTTCTTCTGGACGACTCCTGGGATATTCCGGTCAATGCCAACAAGGGCTACGGACGCGATGAAGTGGACACCACAAGATTTCCTTCCATAAGCGGAAATGCCGTGGAAAGGATGACAAAACTGTCCGACAAGGTGAAGTCCAAGGGCTGGAAGGGCTTGGGACTTTGGGTTGCGGCACACGAGGACCAGGAAAGCGGAATGTCCGCAGATGAATTCTGGACTGACAGGCTAACCACCTTCGGGAATGCGGGAGTCGGCTACCTGAAAGTGGATTGGGGTAAATATGAACACGATGAGGCCTACCGCAGGAATATAACTGCACTGGGGAAGAAGACAGCTCCGCAACTTTGGATTGAACACGCGCCTTGCATAGGGCCCACCCCAACGGAAAATCTCCGTCCCTATGTCACCTTCAGCGACGTGTACCGCACCTACGATGCGGATGACGTGATTTCTGTGCCGTTGACAATTGACCGCGTTTCCAGAATGCTTGCTCTCAAGGCTGAAGACGGTGTGAAAGGACTTGTGAATTGCGAAGATGAAGTTTATGTGGCTGCTGGACTGGGATGCACTATGGGCATTATGCGCCATCCGTTTCTGAATGTCAGCGGCAATGATTTTGAGACTGTGTCCCGGATTAAATACAAAGATGTCTTTTTCCGTCTTGACGAAGTGGTCCGAGCTGTCAGATGGAGCCGGATTGCGGAGCCTTTCGGAGTGCAGTCCGATGCAGAGATTGACAGTCGCAGATTTACGGACAGATGGGTTTATGCCAAAGGCGAATCCTGGGTCAAACACGAGGAAGGCGACACCGTAAAGGCAAGCGCACCTGCCAGAGTGAGCCGCAATATGCCTCTGGCACAAACGGATGACCAATCGGAGGATTGCCCTTATCTTCTGTGCAGCAGGTATCCGGACGGGGCAACGGCTGTGTCGGCACTTCCGAGAAGGATAGGACGCGAGAGAATAGCCAAGGGCGTAGATGTGAGCATCGAGATAGAGGACATTTACAAGCCTGTCGGAGTGTTTGGAGTATTCGGCTCATTGAAACTCAAGGCAGAGGGGCTCAAGGGCAAGACTTTCAGAGTATTTGCGCAAGACCTGGCCGGAGAGAAGGCTGTGGATATTTCCAAGGCAGTGACAGTATCCGAAAATGGAATAGTCATTCCGGGAGAAGTGTTGAACCGCATAGGCACGATGGCTGCAACTCCGGGAGACATTTCCGCACCCGGCACAGTTATCCGCATATATGATGCAGCCGAGCGTTGGACCGAGGAACAGGCAAATGCCTGGAGTGCGGCACAGCCCTGGTTCTCTGGAGTCAATTACATTCCAGCCACTGCAATCAACCAGATTGAAATGTGGAGTGCCGAGACCTTTGACCCTCAGCGGATTGACGAAGAATTAGCTTGGGCTGAGGACCTGGGTTTCAATACTTTGAGAGTATTTCTCAGCAGTGTGGTATGGCAGAGAGATCCTTGCGGACTGAAAGAACGTATGTCGGTATTTCTGGATATTTGCAAGAAACACGGCATACGTCCGTTCTTTGTCTTCTTCGACGACTGCTGGGAAGCGGAATCCTCTTATGGGCGGCAGCCTGAACCTAAGACAGGAGTACACAATTCAGGTTGGGTGAGAGACCCGTCAATGTCTTTGCGAAAAGACAAGGAGAGCCTGTACAAGATGGTCGAGTCGTACTTGACAGATATCCTTACAACATTCGGCAGGGATGACCGCATTCTGATGTGGGACCTGTTCAATGAGCCGGGAGGCAATCAGCTCGGAATCCAGAGTCTTCCATTGGTCAAAAAAGTGTTTGAAATTGCACGCAAATGCCTCCCGAGCCAGCCACTGACCAGCGGCATCTGGATGCTCAATCAGGCCTATGCGCCTCTGAATTCATTCCAGCTTCAACATTCGGATGTCATAAGTTATCATTGCTATGCCCCTGAGGATGTCCACGCAGCGGAAATCAAGCACCTTCAGGTATTCAACCGTCCGATGTTCTGTACGGAATATATGGCCCGCACCAAAGGCAGTACATTCCAGACGATTATGCCGCTTCTGAAGAAGAACAATGTCGGAGCCATCAACTGGGGCCTGGTGGCCGGCAAAACGAACACCAAATATTCCTGGGAGGAGGTTCTCCCGGACGGAAGCGAACCGAAACTGTGGTTCCACGACATCCTCCACTCAGACGGCAGCCCGTACAAGATTGAGGAAGTGGAAACCATCAAACGATTGAATGAAAGGAACCCAAGGCCTTAAACAGCAGATGTAAGAAGTTCCATAGCAGAAAGACACGGTGGCATTTCTCGGCCCGCTGACAGGGAGCCAGACCACCGTTTTCATTATTTTTTCTTACTTTTGCAGCAAGGACAAATAATTGAAGGAAACTATGTTGAAAATCGGAGACAAAATGCCTGAGTTCGAGGTTGTGGACCAGGATGGGAATGTTGTGAGTTCCAAGGATTTTATAGGGAAGAAGACCATTGTTTATTTCTATCCGAAGGACAATACTCCGGGATGTACGGCGGAAGCCTGCAATCTCAGGGACAATTATGAGGCTCTGAAGGCTCAGGGCTACAATGTGGTGGGAGTGAGCAAGGACAGCGCTGCCTCACACCGCAAATTCATCGACAAGTTCGACCTGCCTTTTACTCTTCTTTCAGACAAGAGCACGCAGATGCTTCAGGATTTCGGTGCCTGGGGAGAGAAGAAAATGTGCGGCAAGACTTGCGTGGGTACTCTCAGACGCACCTTCATCTTCAACGAGGAAGGAGTGCTGGAGCGCGTGATTGAGAAGGTTGACACCAAGGACCACGCTGCGCAGATTCTCGGCTGATTCACCCGGAGGTCGGAAGCCTATACGGGTAACGACGTAACGGCGTGCAATATTGAACAATCACATAGGCATATTGCCGTGCTTCTTCGGAGGGTTGCTCACGCTCTTGTTGCGGCAGCAGTCCAGGGCTCGGATTATGGCTCTGCGGGTGTCGGCGGGCTGGATGATGTCATCTATATAGCCCAATTCGGCAGCAAAGTAAGGGTTTGCGAATTTGTCCTCGTATTCCTTGATGCGTGCGGGAATGTTTTCGGGCTCCTCCTTGCGGTAAAGTATGCTCACGGCTCCCTTGGCACCCATCACGGCAATCTCGGCGCTTGGATATGCAAGGTTGATGTCCGCACCTATCTGCTTGGAATTCATCACGATATATGCTCCGCCATAAGCCTTGCGAGTGATGAGGGTGATTTTCGGGACGGTGGCCTCTGCAAAAGCATAGACAATTTTGGCACCGTGACGTATGATTCCGGCGTGTTCCTGCTGTATGCCCGGCAGGAAGCCCGGAACGTCCTCGATTGCCACAATGGGAATGTTGAAAGAGTCGCAGAACTGGATGAATCGTGCCGCCTTGTCGCTGGCATCAATGTCTATGGCACCGGCAAGATAGTTCGGCTGATTTGCCACGAAACCCACTGAACGCCCGGCCATCCTTCCGAATCCTACCACTATGTTTTTGGCGAAATCAGGCTGGATTTCAAAGAAATACTGCTGGTCGCAAATCGGCTCGATAATGTCCTTGATATTATAAGGAATGTTCGGATTGGCAGGCACCACATTGTCCAATTCGTGGCAAACGCGGTCCACATCATCAGTGGCCGGATGCACAGGTGCGTCTTCCATATTGTTGGAAGGTATGAAGCCCAGGAGTTCACGTATGGTCATCAGGCATTCCTCGTCGTCCCTGCACACAAGACTGCAGACTCCGGAAGTCATCGCGTGCACCTTGGCCCCTCCGAGAGTCTCCTTGTCGCACTCTTCGTTGGTGGTCTGTCTGATGACATTGGGCCCAGTGATGAACATCTGACTCTCCCCTTCCACCATAAGTATGAAATCGGTCAAGGCGGGAGAATAGCAGGACCCTCCGGCACAAGGCCCCATAATGGCGCTGATTTGCGGAATGACTCCGGAAGACATCACATTGCGGCGGAAAATCTCAGCAAACCCGGTGAGACTCTCCACACCTTCCTGAATGCGTGCTCCACCTGAGTCATTCAGACCGATTATCGGAGCACCGCACTTGAGGGCCATATCCTGCATCTTGGCTATTTTCCTGGAATTGGCCGCACTCAAGGAACCGCCCAGCACGCTGAAATCGAAGGCATAGACATAGACAGTCCTGCCGTCTATCTTTCCGTAACCACAGACCACTCCGTCCCCTGCCACTCTCTTGTTCTCCATTCCGAAATCTGTGCAACGGTGCTTCACATATTTGTCCACTTCGGTGAAACTGCCCTTGTCGAGCAGGGTCTCTATTCTCTCATATACAGTAAGTTTCTTTCCCATATTATTCCTCAAATTCAAGAAGCATAAGTTCCTGGTTGGCCATCACGCTGTCATTGTCGGCACAACTGACCTTCATCACCCTGCAATCCTTTGGTGCCTTGACCATTGATTGCATCTTCATAGCCTCAAGCACCATAAGCACCTCGTCCTTCTTTACGCTCTGGCCCTCTTTCACCAGCACTTTGATGACCTTCGAAGGCATAGGAGCCGTCACTCTGTTATCCGCATTCTCCAGACCGCTGCGCTTTCTCATCCTCATATATTTGGCCTGGGAATCGAGCATATCAATCTCATAGCGGGAATAGTTCAGGCTCACAGCATAGTGCTTGCTGCCTTCCTCGTGCACTATGAAAGGGTTGTAGGACAGTCCGTTATGCAAAATGGAACATTGGCCGTTGGAGAATATGCAGATGTCCACGTTGAAAATCCTGCCGTCCACGTCCACGCTCACCTTGTTGCCGTCCTTGGACAGGAGAGTCACCTCCGCCAGTCTGTCACCTATCTTAATTTCCATAATTCCGTCAAATTCTGAGCACACCCTTCTGCAACCCGAATGAACGCCAGCGGCTGAGGGCCGAATCGTCCCGGGTGTCAGAGGTATTCTCTTCGTAATTCATAAGATAATCCAGATATGCTGCAATCAGGGCCATATCCTCGGCATCATTGTGATAGCCCTTGCGTGCTGCAAGCCTGTCTGCATTGACTTCCACGAAAGATGTGTCATAACATCCGTTCTTGAACTGCGGCACGTCGATTATGCGCCTGAGGTAGCCCATATTGGTTGTCAATCCGGTTATCTTGTACTCATAAAGGGCCCTCCTCATTCTCTCTATGGCATAGTCGCGTCTGGAGGCGTGGACTATGAGTTTGCCTACCATAGGGTCGTAATGCACGGGAATTTCATAGCCCTCGTAAATATAGGAGTCTATCCTTACACCATTCCCCTGAGGTTCAATAAGTTGCTTAATCAGTCCCGGAGAAGGTCTGAAACCGTTGTCGGCATCCTCTGCACAGATTCGGCACTCGATTGCGTGTCCCCTCTGGCGTATGTCCTCCTGGCGGAAGGAAAGGGCCTCCCCCGAGGCTATACGGATTTGCTGTTTTACCAGGTCCATACCGCAGACTTCCTCTGTGACAGGATGTTCCACCTGAAGACGGGTGTTCATTTCGAGGAAATAGAAATTCTGCCTGCCGTCCACGAGGAATTCTATGGTCCCGGCTCCGACATAGCCCACGTGCCTTGCCGCTGCCACTGCCGCCTCTCCCATAGCCTTGCGGATGGAATCGTCTATGAAAGGACTCGGACTCTCCTCCACGATTTTCTGATGCCGGCGCTGCACGGAACACTCCCTGTCGAAAAGGTGTACCACATTGCCGTGTTTATCGCCAAGTATCTGTATCTCAATATGATGCGGAGACTCAACGAATTTCTCGATATACACGGTACCATCTCCGAAAGAGGAAATGGCTTCGGAACGGGCAGCCTCGTACATAAGAGGCACTTCATCCGCAGACCCCGCCACTCGCATACCCTTGCCTCCACCTCCCATCGAAGCCTTAATCATCACGGGATAGCCGATTTCGGAGCATACCCGGACTGCCTCTTCAGCCGAAGGAAGCATCTCGCAGGTCCCAGGAACCACCGGCACACCAGCCTCAATCAGAGTGCGACGCGCCTGAATCTTGTCTCCCATCCTCTCCATTGTTTCAGGCGAAGGGCCTATGAATATGATACCCTCCTTTGCGCAGCGTCTTGCAAAAGCGGGATTCTCGGAAAGGAAGCCGTAGCCCGGATGGATGGCGTCAGCCTTGTGCTTTTTTGCGGCCGCTATGATATTGTCTATGCAGAGGTAACTGTCTGAAGATGAAGCAGGACCTATGCACTCGGCCTCGTCGGCATACATCACGTGCCGGCTACTACGGTCCGCCTCGCTGAACACTGCAACGGTGCGGATTCCCATCTCATAGCAGGAACGCATCACTCTCACGGCGATTTCTCCGCGGTTGGCTATCAATACTTTCTTTATCATAGCACTTCGGGCGTGCAGACCATACTTGAGAATCCTCCGTCGTGATACAGATTCTGCATTGTCACCTTCCTCGTATAGTCACTGAAAAGGGTGGTTATATAATCGGCACAATCCTGTGCATCGGCATTGCCCAGGGGCGACATTCTGTCCGCGTAGTCGAACATCTTGTCCATTCCGGCGATTCCCTGACCTGCCGATGTCTTGGTCGGAGACTGGGATACGGTATTGACCCTCACCCCGTTATGTCTGGCATAGATATTCCCGAAAGTCCTCGTGATGGACTGCAGCAGAGCCTTCGCATCCGACATATCGGAATAGCCGGCTACTGCACGGTCACCTGCGATATAGGTCAGGGCCACCACGGAACCGCCCGGATTGAGGGCATCTTTGGCATACAGCACCTTCAGCAGTTTGTGGAAGGATATTGCCGAGATGTCCAGAGTCTTGCCGAGAAAATCGTAATTGAGCTCCTCATATGGGATGTTCTTCCTGATGTTCGGGGACATTCCCACCGAATGGAGCACAAAGTCGAACTTGCCTCCGAAATGCTCCATAGCCCCGTCCACGAGTTTTTCCAGGTCGGCGACACTGGTTGCGTCGGCCACGATTACAGGGGCGTTGCACTCCCGAGCCAAATCATTGATGGTACCCAGACGAAGTGCCAGGGCAGTGTTTGTGAGCACTATTTCCGCGCCTTCTCGCACGGCAGCCTGAGCGGTTTTCCAGGCTATGGACATATCATTCAGTGCTCCGAAAATGATACCTTTTTTTCCTTGCAGTATTCCCATATCATTCTGGTTTTACTTGTGGATTCACCAATGCCACACTCAGGTGGGCGGTACAGCACAGTTGTCCGTTCACGGTGGCCTTGGATTCAATAAAAATCAAATTTCCCCTGATTTGCAGGATTTTGGCACGGGACTGAACCACGTCTCCCGGATGTACCGGATGCTTGAAACGCACATTTTCCATCCCGATGAACATAGGAACAATCTTTCCGTCCAATCTCTCGCGCAAGAGCAAGGATGAACCCTGTCCCATCATTTCGCAAAGTATGACCCCGGGCACCACCGGCATTCCGGGGAAATGTCCCTGAAGGAAATACTCGTCTCCCCTCACCTTGTACTCGGACACGCAATATTCCCCATCCATTTCCATCCTGTCAACCAACAACATAGGTTCCCTATGGGGCAGCAGTGTTTTTATTTCTTCCTTTTCCATCAATGTGTTTATTTTACTTTTCTGAAAACTATCGCGGCATTGTGTCCGCCGAAACCAAGTGAGTTGCTCAATGCAAGGTCAATGTCCATCTTGCGGGCCTGCAGAGGCACATAGTCCAGGTCACACTCCGGGTCCCTCTGCTCGAGACCTATGGTCGGAGGAACAAGACTATCGTTTATGGCAAGCACGCAGGCAATGGCTTCGACTGCCCCGGCCCCCTCGCCCATCACGAATCCCTTCCTGCGGGCATCGAAAGGCAGGCAGGCCTTGAGCGGGTCTTCCTCCAGTGAAAGTGCACGGGCATTCTGGAAACCTCCTAAGGCTATGGGATTGAAGTCCCTGACCTGACCGGCCACCTTCACATTGATGCCGTCAGCATCCCTTTCATCTCCGAAATCAAGGGGCGAAATGCCGCAATTCCCGGCAAAAAGAGCCGCCTTGAAATCCTCTATATTGTTACCTATCGGGGAGATAACCCCCATTCCTGTCACTACGACACGTCTATCTTTGTTCATCTGTTGTATTTTTATGGTTCGCAAGTTTTTTGTACCTTGCGCCGATTTTGACTAAATGTCACTGAATATGGAAATGCACAAATACTTGTTTTCGAAACGTTTTCTGACACTTTCCGTGCTCACGATATACCTGTTTTCCATTCCTCTTCTTCTGATCTACGGGTATTATTCAGACACTATCTGGCTGGGATTCAACTCCTGGCGCAGTTTCGGTTTCACGCTTATTTTCTACGCCATCGCAATCTCCATAATTACATTGAGCAAGGTGGCGATCTACAAATATCAGTCCTTACACCGTCTCACCCTGGTCAAATTCATACTCTGGGTTGCCGTCCAAGCAGGGATTCTATAGCAGGCGGAATGGCTGCACCTCCTGTGGCAAAAACCTGCAGCTGGCCGTATAGGAAGGCAGAAAGCCGTTGAAAAGCTGCACGCTCACATAGCCAATGTGTGATGTTCATACTCAGGGTACGAATCATACGGCACTTCTTGGACATTCATCATCATATGACAAAAATTCTTATACCGATTGTCTTTATATGGATCGATATAGGTAAGCATTGTCTGCTCACTAAACAACAAATGCAAAACGGTCTGTATATCTTTATTCTCTGGATTGATCGTATAATACCTAACTCCTAATTTACTTTTAATCGATGTAGCTTTCATTGGTTCACTCAACTCCATGAGTTCCGCATCAATTTCATTATTTTCAACATACAACTGATATTGTCGTGCAACAGACTCAATCTCAGGATAAATCAATCTACATTTAGTGAACCAATCGTCATCATACTTAGGCAATGATAACATTAGGGACGGATAGCCAAATCTCTCCTTTAGATATTCATTATAATACTCAGAAATAATCTCCTCCAAATTCTTACCATGCTGAGATAGGACAAAGTACAAAGACTCCATGTGTAAGAGTGAAGCCATTTCTTTTATCTTAAATTGAGTAAGACAATCATAGCTTCTTTTACTTCGAACACCAAAAATCTTCTCTAATGTCTCAACCTCAGATTCCTTTGGTATCAAATCTTTAAGCACATGACAAAATTTTAAAAATATCGAATGGTTGGGGCCTAAGAGGGTTCAGAAGCACGCTGGCTATGTGCTCAAGCCCGTACTTCATCACGCTGATGGCTATATTCCCAGTCTTTAGTATGCGGATGGCCTTGACCTCGATGTCTTTTTTGATGCCAACGAGGTATGCCCAGGTAAAGGAGATAATCATAACCCCGAAGAGTTGTTCAACACGTTCCAGATGCACCAGATGAGTATCCTCAA
>JALFGP010000008.1 GCA_022777205.1 Rikenellaceae bacterium | reverse complement strand
CCAAAATGGCCTTTGACGGCAACTGGCGTGAAGCCCTGCAATATATGGCCGACTGCTACAGAAACCAATCGTCAGTGCGTGACAGCATCGAGGGCGAACGCAACATTCAGGGTTTCTTCCTCGCCTACCTCAACCTCAACGACTACTATCTCACGGCTCCCGAAGTAGAAGTTCAGCACGGCTACTGCGACTTCTTTCTCCTCCCGAACCTGACCCACTACAAGTCAGAGCACAGCTACATCCTTGAAGTAAAATACCTTCCGAAAAAAGACTTCGAGGCCAAGGCCGAGGCACAATGGCAGCAGGCTGTGGAGCAAATCCAAGCCTATGCGGCAGCCCCGAGGGTGGAAATTCTCCGCCAAGGAACCCGCCTCCACAAAATCATTTTGCAGTTCTGCGGCTGGGAACTGGTCCGTATGGAGGAAGTTATTTAAAATAGCTGCCGAGGGCAAACTGGCTGCGCTCGCTGATGTCCCAGACGAGCAGTTCCATCAATTTTGACTTGATTTTCGTGACGAGTGAATGTCCATATTTTTCGGCACACTTTCCCGTAGAAATTCATATATTTGCAGTCCCGAAGAGTGAATTATGAAAACGCTCGGGATATTATGAAAATCATAATTAAAACCATTGCAGCGATGCTATGCTGCTCAGTTGCGATGACTTCGATGTCATCGTGTACGACAAAAAACACGGAAGATACTGAGAATTCGGAAGAAGAACCCCAGACAGCATACAAAACCGTCATCGAGGAATTGCATTGCACTTCCGGAGACATCGATATCTATGGACTTCTTTATGCGCCCGAAGGGAAAGAAGGTCCTTTGCCGGCAATCGTGCTGTCACACAGTTCGTCCCTTACTCACGCAGCTATGGCTCCTTACGCGCAATATCTTGCCGAACAAGGCTATGCTGCATATTGCTTTGACTTCTGTGGGGCATGCGAGGAGAGCAAGAGCAAGGGAAGGACTACCAAGGAAATGACAGTCTTTACCGAAATGGAAGACCTTGAGGTGGTACTCGCAAAAATCAGGACCCTTGACAATATTGACCCTGGAAAGTTATTCGTGCTCGGATCAAGTCAGGGAGGTCTTGTTACGGCTCTGGTCGCGGAGAAACACGCAGCTGACATCAAGGGAATGATTCTTTTCT
This sequence comes from Rikenellaceae bacterium, assembly GCA_022777205.1. GTDB lineage: Bacteria > Bacteroidota > Bacteroidia > Bacteroidales > UBA932 > Cryptobacteroides. Next base: position 926 of record JALFGP010000008.1, on the reverse strand, counting down.
ATCCTGCGTTCAACATACCTGAACTGGTTTCCAAGTTCAGTTCCATCTCCGGCGGAGGAGATTCCGGCAGTTTAGGCAACCTGTGCGGCGGATTTGGCTCTATGGGAATGAGCGAAGCGTTTGTTGACTCGATCAAGGACTACGATGTCTATGCAAATATAGGCTCATACCCAAATGATGTCATCATTCTGCACGGAACCAACGATATTTTTGTTGACATCAAGTATTCCAAACAAGCTGTTGAAAAATATCCGTCAGCGGTCCTGTATCCTATTCAGGGCGCCAGCCACGGATTCAACAACGCAAATCTCAAAGGGATAGCCTCATTGGTAGGCGGGGAAAAGGACGACGTGGTAATGCCTTATGTGTTCCGGTTCCTGGCCGAACATTAAATTTATCGCTAAATTTATCCAAGAGCAAAGTTCCTTGTAAATCTGCCCCACATCAGCTTTTAGATGTTTCGCATTTACGAAACATAAATAATCATAATCACATTATATTTTCGTACATTTGCGGATGCGCTTGTCTGAAAGGCAAGCTGATGTACTATGGAACAGATTAAGCAAATACCGTATGGGGTCTCCGATTTCAGGTCGGTGATTGAGCAGAACTTGTACTATGTGGACAAGTCAATGTATATTGAGGAACTTGAAAGACAGTCCCGCACTCTGATATTCATCCGCCCGCGAAGGTTCGGCAAGAGTCTGTTCCTCAATATGATGCGGCTCTATTACGACAAAGCTGCTGCGGGGGATTTCGAGCGGCTCTTCGGCGGGCTGTACATCGGGCAGCATCCCACTCCGCTCAGGAATCACTATCAGGTGCTTTCTCTTGATTTCTCGCAGATTGGGGGCAACATCAAACAATTGGAAGAGAAGTTCAATTCGTATCTTACCGTGTGCTTGGATGGATTTGCGCATAAATAC
>JALFGP010000115.1 GCA_022777205.1 Rikenellaceae bacterium | reverse complement strand
GGTCGCAAGAACTACCTGTTCTGCGGGAACCACGATGCTGCGGTGCGTGCTGCCATCGTCTACTCCCTGGTGGACAGTTGCAAGGCCCTGGACGTTAATCCACGTGAATGGATGGAGGATATCCTGCTCCGGATACCCGGGAACGAGAACAACCGTGAAGCTCTCCGTGAACTCCTGCCAGACAAGTAGGCAAAACAAACCAAGTAGAATCAACTTGACCCAACTTTGGCCAACTTGAACAAGTTGCCTTCAACTTGGAATCAATAATACAAGTTGTCCTTAATCGGATGCTTACCTTTCATTATTCTCTATGAATTCTGAAAGCAAAGATATTCAATATCTAATCTATTGAAACATAGATGGTTTCTGCTGCTTTATCTTGCGTTAAGTTGCGGTTTTGTGGAAAAGAAAAAGCCTTCGGAGAACCGAAGGCTAAATCTTTTTTAGAGTGCATGTGGCCGCAACCGGGCGATCCAAATACACTATGATGTTGCAAATATACTTCAATTTTTATTCCATTCAAAACAAATTGATACTTTTTCCCATTTATCCTGTCTTATTCTTCAAATTGAGGCCGGAACAATGATACCCGTTTCTTTTTCAATCATCGTGCGTAGGTATGGGACCTTAGAGTAGAGTCGTGCAGTTGCCTTATACAATTCATCCCACATATCATTTGCACGATTCGCCGAAATCTGTCGTATCATGTGGTTGATAACACGCAATGCACCATTAAGAGACTGATTGGTTCCCGGTTTTAATGACGGGCATGCAATACCTGTACTTATACCAAAAGAAAGCCTTAACCCAAACATGACATTACCGTGGGCGCATGCATTTCTAACCTCTCTTATCGCAGACAGATATGTTTTGAATGCTGCAGTTGAATGCTCACCATATGTTGCGGATATCAGTCTCTTGTCTTTGTCAAGTATGAGATTGTCATATAGGGTCTCAAGATTTCCCATAGTCATAAACTCCATAGTTTTCCAAGCAGGAGCATATTGTCCGTAGTACTTATTATGATGCCTCGAAATTGTAGGTTTGTTTCTTAGGTGGCAGTATACCTCACGGTAGAAATCTTTCACGAAGTCATTGTTAACGACTGTGTTATCCGCAAACCATGTTGGATTGGACGAGTACTTTAGAGACAACTTGTAAATCATTGTTGTCCTGATAGATACTTCAATTCTTGAAAGATATTTGTTTAGAATGCTCCTAAGATCAAAATCGTAATAATACAGTGCGACAATCTCCTCGATTGTGGTATTGGGCTTTACCTCGTGACGCCTTCTGCTATCTAAAAAAGGGTATGTAAGTTCAAAAGGGAAAGAGTAGAAACCAAGACGGTAATATCCTATATCAGAAAGATACTCTTTTGCCTTCTCCTCGTCCTTTATTATTACGTTTCTGCTTCTCAGAATTGTAATCTGTTCATCCAGTGATTTCGCCTGTTTAGCATATGGTATCTTGGTTCTAGCCATTATTTACAATAATTTTTGCAAAGTTAGTGATTTATGAGGATAGTAACACAGTTATAGAGTCATTATTGCAGCCAGGCTCTCTAACTTGGTACTTGCCCAGCACCGGTACCTCCCAAGCTCACCAGTTCCACAAATAGTCAACAGAAGGCCAAGGTCGAGAATCAGGTGCAGATCATCTACCATAGGATATATGCACGCCTTAGAAACCGCCAGTTCTACTCTCTGGAGGAACTGAATGCCGCAGTGTTTGAGTTCTTGGTCTACCACAATCAGACACGCAACGCTTGTAAAGGTCTATGTCAGAGGCGAACTTATCGCAACGCACAGGCGTGACCGCAGCTTCGGTTACACATCCGTAGACGAACATCTTGCATCCAATACACTTGCCTTCACGAAGCGGTCGGCATCCTACTACAAGGACAGGGCAAAGAGTGTCTCTGATGCTCTCCTCGCCTTGTTCGACTCGATGTTCGCCGGGTCTAACGGCTCATGCCCTCCGGAGTACTACTACAAGACCTGCGACATGATGCTGAGACTGCAGCGAAGCTATCCGGAGGATGTCTTCGAGGAGGCATGCGAGATATGTCTCGAGAACAGGCTCTTCACCGGCAAGAGGCTTGAGAACGTCCTCAAGACCGTACAGCAATCTCGTCACGCAATGGACTCCGCAGCCGTGCCGAAGCCCACAGACCATGCCAACATGCGCGGCAATATCTACTTCAAATAACAATCGATAAAAGAAATGGACACTATATCAAACCACTCCGCTTCGAGCTCAAAGGCGATAGCATGAGAAAGAAATATTGATATCTTTGCAAATCTAACTCAGGTGGCCGAGTATCACCGGAATCGGTGGCCGACTATCCGCCGGAATATCTAGCTTAACCACTTGATATAATTATTATCAAAACAAAATATGAATCTATTGATAATTAAGAATTTGAATAATAACAACTATTTCGAAAACTTTAACAATCTTTAACGTTTTCTTTTCGTATCCTCTGATAAAACTGACTATCTTTGCACAACCATGAAACAGTTGATGCCACTTCTTGAGGACTTTAACCTCAATTCATTTAATTCTCCTAAAGCACTTGATGAGGCTCTTATGGAGATTGCCAAACGAGTATTGTTCGGCGGACATTTTTCTATTGACAACCAATTGGATGTGTATCCTTGTGACATTGAATTCTATTGTCACAGCGACAAATCAGATGCTCCGAAATGGAAAAAAGACTATGGGATGTATCATACAGGAGATTTGCCTTATTTCCCAAAATGCTCATTGTTTCCACATAGTTCTGGCATTGATTTCAGATTCGAGGATGAGTCCGAACAATTCAGAGCCTCGTTCTTAATCAGAGGTTATGATTTCGACGATGCGAATGCTCGGACAGATAAAGAGAAGCACGGCAGAATAAGCAATCCCACATATTTATGGGAGGATTTATTCGGTTCTTGTCGTTTTGATGGACAAGGTTTGAATATCAAATGGGTAGATGATTCTTTGAAAGAAGGCACTCCGAAACTGGATGTTCGCTTCAACCTATGCAAATATGATGACCACTATAAGCCAACACTTCCAGGACCGGAAGATGAGCCTATGAAAGGCAAGAAGAACAGAGTCCAAGACCCTAAACTTTGGCGTTTCAAGAGATAATCCACTTACAATATGATCCAAGACAATCAATGTAACAGGGTGTTCTTTTCCGCCCTGCTTAGGGAGCGTTGTCCCATTGCATTCCGTGGACTGACCGAAGTTCTTGATAGACACGAGGTTCCCTGGTCCCTGCTTGAAGGAACAAATGATATCTGGTGCAGGGATTATATGCCTATCCAGGTCCTGCCTAACCAATTTTTGGGATATGACTACCATCCGGATTATCTGCTTCGCAATGCGAAGGATGAGGCTACAATAACGGACGGAAACGAGATTTGCAGGAAACTGGGATATGCATGCAGCAATATGCTCGGTACGGTCAAGATTGATGGAGGCAATATTGTAAAGGCATCTGGGCGTGCAATAATGACAAGCAAAATTTTCGAGGAGAATCCGAGGGCTAATCTATGTGATTTCATCCGCTGTATAGAAACTGCTCTTGGTGCAAGGCTTGTCATTCTTCCGTGGGATGCAAACGAAGAATACGGCCACTCGGACGGGATATGCCGGTATATCGGTGAGGACAGGATCTTGCTGACTAACTATGCTGATTTCGATAGCAGAATGGCTGTACGATTCCGCAATATCCTTAATGCCTGTTTCAAATGTGTGGAAGAAATGAAATTCTGCACCAAGAAAAAGCCCCATAAGTATAGTTGGGCCTATATCAACTGGCTCCAGACAGAGCAGCTGCTGATTCTTCCGAAGTTCGGTATCGAGGAGGATGAGCAGGCCTTCGAGCAGATTTCCCAGCTGATGCCGGAATACGCAGGGCGCATTGAGATGGTGGATGCCAGCGACCTTGTAATCCACGGCGGCTGCTTCAACTGCTGCAGTTGGACTATCAGGGAAGAACCTTGCTATGATTTACCATCAAACGGAAGTACATTATGAACAATGTTACAATTGAGCCCGAATATGAGATTTATAAAGGAAGTTTCTCTTTGAAATTTACCCCTAAACCTGAAGATAAATACGTTCCGAAAAACTATGATGAGGAATGCATTTGTAATGGATTGCGCTTGCTGTCAGAAGGGAAAACGGACGAGGGATTGGGATATCTTATGATTGCCTGGGCAGATGAGGATTTATGGGCGGGAGAACTGCTGTCATACGGTTATACTGCCAACTGGTTTGGTGAGAACAATTTTCCGAAGGCCCTGCAGATCCTATACAAAATGGTGGACCGAGGCCATCCGATGGCAATGAACAATCTGGGCACAATGTATATGGAAGGCAGTGGCGTGAATCGCAGCGACCGTTGGGCAAAGTACTGGTTTGAAAAGGCTGTGGCGCACGGATGCACTTTTGCTATGGTCAATCTTGCCAATATGCTCACCCTTGGACCGAAGAAGTATAGGGATTACTGCAGAGCTGTTGAACTGTTGAAGATGGCTATGGCGGAAGATGACCCGGAAGCATTCAATATGATGGGGCTATGCTACCACGAAGGACGCGGTGTGCCTAAAGATGATGCGCAGGCCTTTCAGTATTACAAACTCGGCTACGAGAAAGGCGCTGGACCTGTGGCTGCATATAATCTTGGCAGGTGCTATTTTTTCGGACGTGGAGTTGATAAAAATCCTGATATGGCAAAGATACTATTCAAGGAAGCCGAAGAAGGAGGATTCCCGGTACGAGAGAAGTTGAACGAGAAGCCGTGATATATTTCTAATCTAGGGAAATATTCGGATAAGGGATTACTTGGAAGATTTGCGGAGGAAGAAGGGCTTGACCGCCGGTCGCGCTGTTAGGACCAAAACAAGTAGCAATAGCATCAACAAAAGCATCCGTGAGGCTGGCTTTGGCTGGATCGAAGACCAGACAAAGACTGGCTGACGGATACCGCTCCGCCGACGCTGATGAGTCCTATGAACTCCTGTCAGCCTTGAAAAGACGCCTCTGGCGGCTTCTGAAGGCTGACAGACCTCTTTCTTTCCCTCCGCACTGCACAAATGCTCTCGCCCGTAGTGAGTGCTCGACAACGAAGGGCTTGCACTGCCGCTCGCATACGTAGGACCAAAATTTCGCCGAAGGCGTTAATAATCAAAAGTCTCCAACTCCCCAATGACATCAATATGTAATATATAGGGATGGCGTTCACTTATCTTGATATAGGGTAGAGAAACATCAATAACAGTAATACAACCGAGTACCCACCGCCTTTCTGATAGATGAAGTTCCACACTATCCTCACTAACACCACACTCATTACGAAGAACCATAACGGCAGCACGATGACCGGCGCCAGCCGGTAGTCGGCCCGCCGCAGGGCGGGCGGGTGGGAAAAGCCGCAGGGAGCGACCGAGGCAGTGCGGAAGGCGGAAGCAAGTCTGTGGATCTTGGACGCGAAGCGGACAACGGCCACAGTCTTGCCCGCCTGAAGCCAATGAACCAGGTCGGTGGTAAGGCCGACACTTGTGGCGGACTTTCGACCGACACCGCTTTTCTCTTTGGCAACGGAGCCGAAGGCGTAGTGGCCGTGGAGCCCGAAGCAGTCTTTCACGGCTGGCATCCATCCAGGCGGGAATGTCTGCCGGGCGGAACTTGATAGAGTGGAAGTCACGCAGGGGCGACAGTCCCGAAGTGGCTGAAACCAAGCCTTTCTGACGCAGCTTTAGCGGAGGAAGAAGGGCTTGACCGCTTTGATTATATTGACAACACGTCAGACCGACTTCAATGATTGTTCAAAACCGTTGAACCGCATTACACGAATGTTCATATTTCCTGAACAAAACATAATTATCCACTTAGCTATCCTTTATTTTCTGAATTTCGCAGAAAGAAGTGATTAATCTGCTGAAACATCTGCACGTATATCGTTAGTAATGACATATTGGCATATATTCCCATTTGGTATTACGATTGGAGTATGTTAATTTCGTGACAAATTAAGTGTAATATTCTAATATTATGGTAAATGAAAATCAAACTTGGTTTCTAGATTTTTCCGAAAAAGGACAAATGTGGCACATTGACCTTGAAAGGGAGCCGGAAAACGATAGCTGGGTGAATATCGGCTATGGTAGACATGAAGTATTAAGTTATTTCTGCGACATGGTTGATGTCTTGACAACTGAGTTCAAGATGCATCTCACTCCTGAGCAGGTGTTGAGACTTGCAGAATGTAAACCTGGATTGACAGTATATCAGAATACGGATGTACCAGAAGGTGAATTTGATTCAGATGTTCATATGAGGCCAATCTATGCCCGTGAGACTCTTGAGAAACATCTTGCTTGGAAAGAGGTCGAGGAGTAGAAATAAAGGGAGGGGCGATAAGTCCTTCCCTTTATTTCATATTAGGCATCGACAGTAGGAATAATATCCGGTTCTTAATTTGTTAGGATTGGTAAGTGTAAAAGTCTTTCGGTGTTACAAACTCAAGAATCCTGATGTGAAAGCACCTGGGAATAGGAACTTCTTTTCGCCTCCATCTTTGAATGCTACGAATACATACTGGGCTTTGCGGTCAATCTTGGTGATTTGACCTATACCGAACTTCTTGTGAGTTACAACTGTACCTTCGCCCACATTGTCGAACAATTTCTCTGCCTCTGATTTAGTCTTCTGTAAAGGCTTCTTTTCATAAGGCATATATCCAGATACAACTGGCTTCTTGGTTGGCTGAGTGGCTACAGGAGTGGATACATGTTTATACTCAACTTTATTGTCTTGCAGTTCGCTACCTTCCTTGTCGGTGTCTTCTACGATGTATGTGCCGTAAGTCGGGGTAGCCATTGATGCCTGCTGGTTGAAGAACAACTTTTCGTACTCTTCGCGGCGGAGACTGGTGTCCCAACCACCTACTTCCTCACCTTTATGCTTGTCAATGCCAGTATAAACTAGGCTAGAATCTTCGTATCTCTTGAACTTGAAGATTGCATCATTCATCAATGGAGCATTGAATACACCCAAAGTACAGAGCATATTGAAGTCGGCAACGCTAAGACCAGTCACCTTTTTGAAGAGGCCAGGCTCAAGCTGCGTGATAACATCCTTCAGACAACGCTCACGATAGTCTGTAAGGTACATAAAGATAGGAATACGAGTAGCAAACTTGATGAGTTTTTCCTGAATCTGCTTGCGTTTGCTCTTGATCTCCTTTTCCTCAGCGCTAAGCTCTTTTTTCTCTTTCTCACTTGGTTTCTTATCTTTAGCCTTTGCTTTCTTTAGTGCTTCGGACTTGTTGATAATCGTAGTGATATCACTATTAAGGCTGCGGAAACCCTCAATATTCATGAGCGCCTTCATTGCCTCCGGATTGTCGAGAATTCGTTTCAGGGTGTCATTGTCGACATTTACAAGAAGCGCTGACTCCCAGCGTTTTGCGAGGAGTGTAGCCGAAGTTCCAGCGAGGGCGATATCAAGGATATCCTGAGCATCAACCTGACGCATTGTACTGCCATCATAAGCGAGAACTGGAAGAAAGTTGATGAAGTCAGCGACTTTCTTTTCAGGATTACCCTCTTTGATGTCAAGGCGGCAGCTGTAGTCTGATATCTGGCGAAGCGCTCTATCAAGTGCAAAATCAAATACGTAGCATTCGTTCTTGACAATGACATTGTTACCATTGTCATCTTTCACTTCCCACGGGCTCTGAACACGGAATGCAGATTGGAAATATGTTTCAGGGCTCTTGAGATTACGGAGCATGAAAATACCTGTCCACGGCTTTACTGTCACACCAGTTGTAAGTTTACCGCATGAAAGTGTGATGGTCTTAGATTGGAGAGGGTCGGCCATTGCATTCTGGACCGGAATAAGGGCATCGAGACCGATACCAGCCTGAGTGCCGGCACATACAATTACCTTATAATCGTGATAGAAGGCATTCTGCTTCTGAGCAAGAAGGTTCGCCATTGCATGGCAAGACGCAACATTCGGCAGGAACCAGAGTGTGTGCGAAAGAACGTTGAGAAGTCGCACGTCAGAGAACGGCATAGGTGGACGTTTGTCCTGACCTAATTTCAAATCATCAATACTTGAAGGAAGATAACCTCCTCGTATAAGATTGAGCCATTTCTGGACCTCGTTTTCATATTTAAACTTTGCCTTTGGGCCAGTCCCTTCTGCACTGAAGAACACATTAAGATCGAATTCATCGAACTCTGTATTTTTGGCAACATCCTGAATCTCGTCCGGCATCCTATAGGTGAGCATAACCATGCGTGGGAGAGCAGCATATGGATTATTGCTGCCTTTCCAATTGGCTTTTGCTTCTTGCTCGTTGGAATAGGTCCAGTTGAATATCTGTTCCTCGATGAACTCTCCGCTGTTGATAGCACGGAACGGAGTACCGGAGAGGTAGAGATAGTGGCTTGTTGAAATAGGAAGCCAAGACTCGTTGATGGCATTTCCGGCTTCATCGTTCTGATATTTCTCGGCATCGAATTCAACGGCAGCCTCTTCGTCTTCCTTCTCGAAGAGGTCCTTTGCACGCTCACGCCAAGCTCCAAAATGGTATTCATCAAAAATGACGATATCCCAAGATACGGTATGGATAAACTCGTTCTTAGCTTTGATACCGCCGCCTTCTCCAGTTCCCAGCATATCTTGGAAAGAACCGAACACTACAATAGGCTTGGACTTGTCAGCACGAGCGTATTCCTGGTCAATATTGAGACTGTTGTTCTTTGCATCCTTGTTGGATATGAACTGCCAACCTTCAAAATCCACGTGGCTTACAAGGTCATCCCTCCATGCAGATTCCACTGCCGGTTTGAAAGTAAGGATAAGTATGCGCTTAAAGCCCATTCTCTTGGCCAGCTGATAACTTGCAAAGGTTTTACCGAAACGCATCTTTGCATTCCAAAGGAATTTCGGAGTGCGGTCGGGTTCATCAATCTTCTGCTGCCTGAAATAGTCTACAGTCATCTTAACCGCACGCTCCTGCTCAGGACGCATGTCAAATGTCTGGGTGCGTTTCTCGATATTGGCGGTACCGGTCTGGAGAGCCACAATAGCGGCCATCACATCCTTTGCTGTACACTTAAACCATTCGTTCTTATCCTCACCAGCATTGAGTTGAAGACAGCCTTGCTTTTTAAGGAGTGCATGAACATCGTGGTCAGTGAAGCACGAACCATCATTACTCATTGCAGATTCCCTAAGAACAATTTCATAAGGAACACGCATTTGACTGCTTTGTTCCTTTACTCTGGTCTCAACATCACGATCAGTGTATCCTACCTTGAGATAGCCTTTATGTGACTCAACTCCGACAAGACGATAGGCATATATCGTAGGAACGGCGTCTGGGCGTTGAGGGAAGAAATCATTTATTGCCATGTCTATTCTATTTCTCTGATTCGAGAGTCTATGTATTCGCACTCTGCTGGGTCTGTTATACCCCAAAGTTCACGAAGGTATTCATCTGTATAGATTCTATCGTAGGTCCCTAAATCAGGGATGAAGCAGAAATTATCCTTAGATACGTGCTGTGATACGACTGCCTGAAGAAGCAAAAAACGTACGGTCTTTGTGAAGATGTACGATTTAAAGTTTCGCGTTTCTTCTTCTGTATTAAATGCGCCTAATACGATAAATGATTCTGTTGATACTTCACCAGGCTTTGCAATCACTGTATTCCTATCCGAGTAAAATGCAACAGCACTTGAAAAGTCAGTCTGACCTGCAATAGGTGCCATTGGAGCTAAAAACTTCCATTTATCCGTATATCCTTTGTCAATTAAATCGGATGGTGCGGCAAATTTCTTTCCAATTTTCTGAATAAAATAGCATGGCACTCCGGATTCTTTCGGCTGATATGTAGTATCAAGACCAAATGGCTTTCTGGCTGAGACTCTTTTGTTAAGAAAAGTACTTGTACCACAGTTCTGCAGAACCTTCTTGACAATATCAATTGCCATATTTTGACGAATAAATGTACCAAATTCATTTAAAGGACGAGATACAGGTTCTTGAATGCCAAAATTATAAACTTCGCAATTCTTTTCAGATTCTCTTCTGTCTCTCTCCCAAAGGAAATAACATGCACCACCAGCAAGGTCAACGCCAGGGAATACATCCTTGAAGTTTTCATAATCCACTAATTTTGAAATACGATGGTCATTCAGCATTTCCTTTCTAAAATCGTCCAGTCCCTTACCTCCAACAAACCATCTTGAAGGAATAATCATAGATATGTAGCGAGGCTTTAGCTTTTTTGCCTGGTTAACAAACAAGTGATAGATTGGTTTGGCACTTTTACTATTTCCGCCATCACTCAATTGATATGGAGGGTTGCTTATGATAACATCAAACTTCATCTTGAATAAATCTTCTGCGTTCTTGATATGGATAAACTGGTATGCATATGTCTCTAAATCTGAGCTGCGGTCATATTCACTCTGACTTGCTCCGCAAAAGAGACATTTACCGTTTTGCCACGTGTGTTTAATTTTTTGGAATATGATATTTCCTTGTGGCTTTTTCTCTGGAAACTGGTATACTGAGAACTGACTACTCGGATATTTGCTGCAGTAAACACTTCGGCGAGAAAGGAGACTGGTCAACTCGGTAATAGAGATTCCGTAAAGCTGTTTCGTAAAAATATGCTCAAGGCGTTTCTCAAGATTCGGAATTTGCGGTTCAAGACCCACAATTAGACGTTTTGCTATTTCACGAAGAAAGACACCACTCTTGCATGCTGGGTCAAGAAATGTTGTGTCCGGATTCTCAAATAATTCCTGCGGAAGGAGGTCAAGCATCTTGTTTGCAATCTCAGGGGAGGTGAATACCTCATCATTACTGAGATTTGCGATGCATGAAAGTACGTCCGGGTTGTAGACGCTATTGAAAAGACCATTATCCATTCTGCTGTACTTTTTTATAATGTGTTGTGTATCTTGCGATGAAGTGACCCTCAGAGTCAGTGAATTCACTGTCATCTATGAGTTTTGCATCGTTTGGATTCTCCTCTTGATTCTTGCGAAGTATTTCTTCAAATGTAAAATCTTGACGTTGAACCATAGGCTTCATAACTGGACTCCACTCTGAAAACACGATTGGCACATCAGTATCATTTCCCTTATCGTCTACACACATCAAGGTTAGTGCATTTCCGCACACGATATTACGAGCAATAATAAACCTGATTGCATCACGCATTTCTTCGGAGCAGTCCGATTTACATACTGACTTGTATTGCTTGTCCCAAATCTTGAAAAGGCGCTGGCGGCAGATCTCAACATTATCCTGCATGATATCTACTCCATATAGACTACCGATAGCGATAACGGAGTAATACTCGTAGTCTCGCACTGATGATTTGTATTTGCGGCGAATCTCTTTAAGTTTACGTTCAAGTATAGCTGAGAGGAAGTTTCCATCTCCACAGGCGGGCTCAAGGAAGCGAGAATCGGGGCGAAGGCATTCAGGCTTCACCAAATCGAGCATAGCATTGACTTCGCGTTCAGCAGTGAAGACTTCGCCATGTTCTTCGACTCTTTGTTTAGATTTTATTTGTTTTGCCACTGTTTTTTTGGAAATTTTAACGGTAAAGTTAGTAATTTTTGTGTATAATATGCCTTTCCAAGTCTATTTTCTGATGCAATGCGTTAATAAATAATGAAACCAGATAGGATAATGCGTATATGCAAAATCCTATCTGGATGATTAACAGTAGAAAATGCCAATACTACAACTTCCTATACTCCCCAGCCCGAATCATCTGTACTTCCCCTGATTCTATGGCTCGCTTGATCTGACGTCGGACGGTGCGGAGGGTCTTGCCTACCTTGACGGCAATGGCCTTCATATCATCCGTAGTGAACTGACCGGGAAGGGAATCGAGGATGACTGTGCGGGTGGCTGCACTGTAGGAGTCGGCAGTCGCAATCCCTTCAGGGCGTTCCTTGTTCAGTACATTGAAGATGTAGTCGTTGTGGTGGCTCAATGTGCTGATGATTCCAATAGTGGTCTCAAAATCCTCATCGGCGCACTCTACCGTGTCTGCGAATCTGCCTGTGTCCATCATTCGAAGAGTGGTGAGATTTAGTGGAGTCGATGTTTTCTTTGCATATGGGCTGCGGTTCGTCAAGGTCTGGATCGTGGGTGATGATCTTGATTGCGGTGTTGCTTCTGTTGGAGAGTTCGTTGAAATAGATAAGGAGAATGAAGTTACGAAATTTCTGCGAGCCAAGTGACCGGTATTTTCGTATCACTTACCAATACAAAACCCCCGAAAAACCCGAATAAGCACATCCTGAGAAGAAATCTGTCCAGTAATCTCAGACAATACGGCGACCGTTGCCCTGAGGTCTTCCGAGAGGAGGTCGCTGGGTAGGGAAGTGGTGAGGCCGGACTTGAGTTGCTTCAGGTAGCGGAGTGCCTGTTGAAGTGCGGAGTGGTGTCTCGCATTGGTGATTAGGACTTGGTCTGTGCCTTGAATCTTTGATTTTTGAGATTCAAACAGATATTTTTTCAATTCTTCAACACCTTCTCCGTTTTTTGCTGAAATTGGCATTATATCAGATAATAAAACAAACTTGTTTTTTAGTGTAACAATTATGTTATTGACTTTTTCGCGGGAAATTCCGTCAATTTTGTTGAGTATTGCTATGACTTGGCGCTCGCTTCCGAAAGTCTGTGGGAGTACCGTTTCGGCATCAGACAGAATTTGCTCCAAGGGAAGGGAGGCATCCAAAACAACGAGTACGACATCGGCTTCGGCAAGCTTTTTCATAGTTCTTTCTATGCCTATGCGCTCGATTTTGTCTTCTGACTCCCTTATGCCTGCAGTGTCGATGAAGCGGAAAAGCAGGCCGTTGACATTCATCGTTTCCTCAATCGTGTCCCTGGTTGTGCCGGGTACATCCGAAACTATGGCCCTTTCATCTCCGAGCAAAGTGTTCAACAATGTGCTTTTGCCGGCATTGGCAGGACCGGCTATGGCTACTGGTATGCCGCTTCGTATGGCATTTCCCAGACGGAAACTGTCGGATAGTTTTGTGATATGGGCAATCGCCTCATCCACCAGGGACATCAGCTGGCTGCGGTCTGCAAATTCCACATCTTCTTCGCTGAAATCCAGCTCAAGTTCCAGCAGTGTCATAAGGTGCAGCAATTGTTCGCGCAACGAAGATAGTTCCCTGGACACGCCGCCCTTCAGCTGTTTGAATGCGACTTTGTGGGCATAAGCGGATGTGGATGCGATTACATCTGCAACTGCCTCTGCCTGAGCAAGGTCCATTTTGCCGTTCAGGAAAGCGCGCTGGGTGAATTCACCGGGATTGGCGTTGCGGCAGCCCAGATTGTTGAGTTTACGCAAAATTTCTGACACTATGTATGACGATGCGTGGCAGGAGATTTCCACGGAATTCTCACCCGTATAGGAATGTGGGGCCTTGAAGATGCTGACCAGTACTTCATCAAGCGGTGTCCCGTCGTCTCCGGTAATAGTTCCGAATCGTATCGTATAGCCTTTGGCTCCGGAAAATGGGGCTTTATCGGAGGAATTGACCTGCACCAGACGATCTGCTATGGTAAGAGCATCTGGGCCGCTTACTCTGATTATGCTGATGGCACCGGTTCCCGGAACTGTTGCCGGGGCACAAATTGTATCATCGTTACTGAACATTGTAGTATCATTTCAAATCGTCCGCAAATTTACACATTTCCACAAATGTTAGCGCTACCGTTCTGCAGTCTTGAAATATATTTCGTAAATTTGCCGTCCTTATTTTGAGAATGGCCAGTGGCCCAAAGACGTATTTTAATGGAAAAGACAATGACTGCAAAGGCGCTTCTGTTTGATTTTGACGGGGTTGTGGCAGACAGCGAGAAATATTACACCGGATTTTGGAACGGAATAGGGAAGACCTATCTCGGCAGGGAAGATTTTGGGCTGGAGATAAAGGGTTGCACATTGGTGTCCATTTTCGATAAATATTTTCCGCGCCTTGTCTGGAAGGAACTTGAGCGCAAACTTGATGAACAGGAGGCCGCAATGAGTTATGAATATATTCCGGGTGTGTGTGAATTCGTGAAAAAGGCTCGTGCCCGGGGCTATAAAACAGCCATTGTCACCAGTTCAAACCTGCATAAGATGCAGTCCGTTTTTTCTCAGCATCCGGAGTTGCCGGCCATTTTCGACAGGGTATTCACAAGCGAGGACTTTACTGAATCTAAACCATCTCCGCATTGTTACCTCAAGGCAATGGCATTTTTCGGCACCGATGCCCAAGACAGCACCGTCTTCGAAGATTCGGTGAACGGGCTCATTTCCGGCAGAAACTCAGGGGCTAAAGTTGTGGGACTCTGCACCACCAATCCCGCCGATATTGTGGCTCAGTATTCCGACATCGTTGTTCCGGACTTTACAGATGCAGAAAAATTATTTGAGTTTATAGAAAAATGATAGTCTGCATAGCCGAAAAACCGAGTGTTGCGAAAGAAATAGCCCAAGTTTTGGGAGCAGGGCTCAAGAAGAACGGGTACCTGGAGGGAAACGGTTATCAGGTCACCTGGACTTTCGGTCATCTCTGCACTCTCAAGGAGCCTCAGGATTACACTGAGCAGTGGCGCATCTGGGCTCTTTCAAGCCTTCCTATGATACCTCCGCGTTTTGGCATAAAGCTCATAGACAACACCACTTACATAACCCAGTTTCAAGTAATAGAACAACTGATGCAGGCAGCTGATATGATAGTGAACTGCGGTGATGCCGGGCAGGAGGGAGAACTCATCCAGCGTTGGGTGATGCAGAAGGCCGGAGCGAAATGTCCGGTCAAAAGGCTATGGATATCCTCACTTACGGAAGAGGCAATAAGGGAAGGCTTCAACCACCTCGAAGATGCATCCAAATTCCAGAAACTCTATGAGGCGGGTCTATGCAGGGCTATAGGAGACTGGCTGTTGGGGATGAATGCGACCAGACTCTATTCTCTCAAATATGGCGGAGGCTATGGAAGGGACCGCAAAGTACTGTCTATAGGACGGGTGCAGACGCCGACCCTGGCACTGATAGTCAACCGCCAGAATGAAATCGAAAATTTCAAACCAGAGCAGTCCTGGGAGCTCAAAACCGTGTACAGGAAAGTACTCTTCACTTGTACCAAGGGGAGGTTCAAAACCCGGGATGATGCTGATGCTCTCCTTCAAGTCATCAAGGACAAAGACTTCACAATCACCGCATTGACTGAGAAGAAGGGCAAGGAGTTTGCACCCCGTCTCTACGACCTTACATCCCTGCAGGTGGAATGCAACAAACGCTATGGCTTCAGTGCCGACCAGACACTCAAACTCATACAGTCCCTCTATGAAAAGAAAGTGACTACATATCCGCGAGTGGATACTACCTTCCTCAGCGATGACATCTACCCCAAGGTCCCCGGCATACTCGACGGTCTTAAGGCTTATGCCCAGTTTACGGCCCCTCTCAAAGGTAAGAAACTGCCCAAGAGCAAGCGTGTCTTCGACAATTCGAAAGTGACTGACCACCACGCAATTATACCTACAGGAGTGCCGGCTGCCAATCTGAGCAAGGAAGAATGGATGGTTTATGACCTTGTGGCGAGGCGTTTTATTGAGGCATTCTATCCTGATTGCGAAATATCCACCACGACCGTAAACGGCAAGGCAGGGGAACTGGAATTCAAGACATCCGGCAAAATGATACTGAAACCGGGATGGCGTGTGCTTGAACAGAAGCAGCCGGACTCGGACAATACGGAACAGAAGGCAACAGAGGGCGAACCGGCGGAACAGTCCGAGGAAAATGCCGTACTGCCGGCGTTCCAGCTGGGTGAGTCCGGACCTCACGAGCCTATGGTCAAGGAAATATGGACCAAACCGCCAAAACCTTATACGGAAGCGACTCTGCTGCGGGCAATGGAGACTGCGGGCAAATTCGTGGACAATGATGAACTTCGGGATGCCCTCAAGGAAAACGGCATAGGACGTCCTTCCACCCGTGCAGCCATTATCGAGACTCTTTTCAAACGGAACTATATAAGCAAGGAACGCAAAAATCTCATTCCCACGCAAACAGGGCGGGAACTCATAGCCACAATCAGTGAGGATTTGCTCAAATCGGCTGAACTTACGGGCCTATGGGAGAAGAAGTTACGACAGATTGAAAAAGGGGAGTACGATGCTCAGACATTCATTGCCGAACTCAAGTCTATGGTATCTTCCATAGTATTCAACGTAATGAACGGCCACTGACAGCACAGTGACCGTTCATTAGCTCTAAATGAACACGCTGATAAGGTGGAAAGCACAAAACGCCACGACCCAGGCCAGCAGCATGGAATGTACGACCGTAAATGCGGCCCACCCCACTCCAATCTCCTTTCTCAAAGCCGAAACCGTCGCCACGCAAGGGAAGTAGAGCAGTACAAACAGCATAAACGCCCAAGCTGATGCAGTATTGAAGATTCCCTCCTCACGCAATACCACAGACAGTGGCCTTGACTCCTCCCCATCAGTCTCATCGTCCGGTGATGCGTGATAAAGTATGCCCATAGTGCTGACAATAGCCTCCTTGGCCGGCAGACCTGTGAGCAGGCAAATATTCATCTTCCAGTCAAATCCCAAAGGTTCCATAACGGGAGCCACAGCTTTGCCGATTGAGGCCAGATAGGATGCTTCGGGGTTCTCTCCATAATTGGTCTTGTCTGTAGGGAAGTATTCCAGTGCCCAGATTATGACTGAAGCAGCCAGAATCACAGTGGAAATCTTCTGCAGATAATCCGCCACCCTCTCCCATATATGCAGTCCGGTGTTCCTCCAGGTAGGCATTCTGAAAGGCGGCAATTCGGAAACGTAATCTTCATTGTCAGCCTTGAACCATCGGGTATGCTTCATCACGAAAGCGAAAAGGATGGAAAGTCCTATCCCCATCACATATAATCCCATCATTACCAGGGCTTTGTAGCGCGGGAAAAACGCTGAGACAAAGAGCATATAGACCGGAAGGCGTGCCGAACAGCTCATAAACGGAATCATCAGCATGGTCAAGGTTCTTTCCCTGCGGTTGTCAATGGACTTTGCCGCCATAATCGCAGGCACATTGCATCCGAAGCCTATGAGCATAGGTACAAATGAACGTCCGTGCAGCCCGACAGCGTGCATCACCTTGTCCATAAGATAGGCAGCCCTTGCCATATAGCCGGAGTCTTCCAAAATGCTCAGGAAGAAGAACATAATGGCAATGTTCGGAATGAATGCAATCACGGCTCCAACACCCTGAACCACTCCGTCAATAAGCAGACTGCTGAACCATCCGGGGTTCATAATCCCGTGCAGATACCTCGCCAAGGCATCCACCCCCGTTTCAATCCAGCCTTGAGGATATGAGCCCAAAGCGAAAGTAGCCCCGAAGACACCCAGCAGTATGAGTATCAACAGCGGAAATCCGAATATCCTGCTCGTGAGCACCGCATCCAGCTTTTCAGTAAAACTGTGGTCGGAATTGTCCTTACTGTGCCTGACGGTCTCCTGCAGGGCTCCAGCCACGAATCCGCGCCTTGCCTTTTCCACAAGCACCTCGGATTGCTCGCCGAACTCTTTCTCAAGGAAATCGTGTTCCTTGCCGGCTACTGCAAAAACATCATCACCATTCGGAAGGGACTCCACATAAGGCTTGATATAGTCCTGATGCTCAAGCAGTCGCAGGGCAACATACCTTTCAGAAAAACAAAGCTGCTGCCCCGAGTGACCCTCGTGAATTACAGCTGATATCTTCCTGACAGCCCTTTCAATGTCTTGTCCATACGGTATGGCAACATCCTTGGTGAGAGGCTTCTCATAGGTGCGCACCACGTGTCCCATAAGTTTCATCCGGAACATTTCGTCGTGTATGTCACCTGAAACCACCTTCATTCCGAGAAGGTTCGCAAGTCTCTTGAAATCAAGAGAATGACCGGTTGCGCAGTATCTGTCATAGTTGTTCAGGACCATCAGCACCTTCAGGTCCATATCTATGAGTTTGGTCACCGGATACATATTCCCGGTCAAATCCGTGGCATCAACTTGAAACAATACCAAATCGGGCTGCAAGTCCAATATGGACGAAATCTCATCGAGAGGGAAGAAACGCACGCGCCCGGCACTTGCATCACCAAGCGTCCGGGCGGTATCGTGCACAACTGTCTTATCCAAACCCACAACGGCAACCTTGATACAAGGGATACTGGTCTGGCCGGAATGTGGGACTATCGCGCAGGAAGCGCAATCTCCGTTACAAAACAAGTTGCTTGACATAGTTCATTATTCATCTCCATTCTGAAGGTTCTGAAGGAAGGCTTCGTTGGTCGGATATTTTCTCATCCTGTCCTGAAGCAACTCCATAGCTTCAATTGAATTCATATCTGAAAGGAATCTGCGCACAACCCACATCCTCTGGGCCACGGCAGGATCGTAAAGCAGGTCGTCACGACGGGTGGAACTGAGGGTGACATCGATGGCAGGGAATATTCTCTTATTGGCAAGTTTGCGGTCCAGCTGGAGTTCCATATTGCCTGTACCCTTGAATTCCTCGAAAATCACATCATCCATCTTGGAACCTGTCTCAGTGAGGGCTGTTGCTATGATAGTGAGGGAACCTCCATTCTCGATGTTGCGGGCTGCACCGAAGAACCTTTTCGGACGATGGAGGGCATTTGCGTCCACACCTCCGGAAAGCACCTTGCCCGAAGCCGGCTGCACAGTATTGTACGCTCTTGCAAGCCTTGTGATGGAGTCCAGAAGTATGACCACGTCGTGTCCGCACTCAACCATACACTTTGCCTTCTCAAGCACCATATTGGCCACTTTCACGTGTTTCTCCGCAGGCTCATCGAAAGTGGAAGCCACAACTTCCGCCTTTACCGTACGCGCCATATCCGTCACCTCCTCAGGACGCTCGTCAATGAGCAGCACTATCATATAAACCTCAGGATGATTGTCCGCTATGGCATTGGCTATAGACTTGAGCAACATTGTCTTACCGGTCTTCGGCTGTGCCACGATGAGGCCGCGCTGTCCCTTGCCTATAGGAGTGAACAGATCCACGATACGGCAGGAAAGGTCATCGTGCCCGTGTCCGAGAAGGTTGAACTTCTCATCAGGGAACAAAGGAGTGAGGAAGTCGAAAGGAATACGGTCCCGGACTGATTCCGGAGTGCGTCCGTTGATGGTCTTGACCCTCACAAGAGGGAAGTACTTGTCGGTATCTCGCGGCGGGCGAATGTCACCGACCACAGTATCACCCATTTTGAGCGCATACTGTTTGATAATGTTCTGGGAGACATAGATATCGTCCGGAGAACTTATGTAATTGTAGTCCGAAGAACGGAGGAAGCCGTAACCTTCCGGAAGGGTTTCAAGCACACCCGTTGCTTCCACAGTGCCTTCAAACTCAATTTTGGGCTGCTGTGGTCTTTGTGGCTGGCCTTGAGGCTGGCCCGGTCTGTTGTTTCGCTGCTGAAAATTCCTCTGGTTATTCAACTGCTGAGGTTGCTGTTGCTGGAGAGGCTGCTGCTCTGTTTTCTCCGCAGGTGATTCGGCAGACTTTTCCGCATAGGACGCCGCGTTTTCCGCAAGAACCGGAGCAGGAACATCATTCGGGGACAATGTTTCAAATTTATTTTCAGCCGGCTGCTGACCCTTGTTTCTGCGAGGTCTCAAATTCCGGCCCTGCTCCTGAGGCTTTGCGTCTGCGGCAGCTGAATCCACCGCAACGTTTTTCACGGTCTCCCTTACTTCATTAGCAAGCTTGTCTTTCTTTATTTTCTCATCCTGTGCAGCCTCGTTCTGTACAGCCGCAGGTACAGCATCAGATTTAGACTTCACCTTGCGGGTTTTTTTAGGTGACTTGGTCTCGGCCGGTGCAGGTACTGCATCAGTCTTCTCCACTTCCTTAGGCAACTCAGCCTTTTCTTCTGCCGCAGAGGCAGCTTTACGTGGACGTCCCCTCCTGCCACGAGTCTTTTCAGGCAGTCCGGCCGCAGCTCTTGCCGCTTCCTTTTCCTGCTCCTTCTCCATATCCATGGCAGCCTTTTGTGCAGCCTCGTGGTCAATAATGGCATATACCAGATCCTCGCGGGAGAGTTTTTTGTAATTCTTGATTTTAAGTTCTGAAGCGAGAGTCAACAACTGCTCCTGCTCCATTTCCTTCAATTCGAAAATTTTATGCATATAATAGTATTTATATTCCAGATAAGAAAGTCGCAAATATGGCCCGGGTCGGCCCGACTTATTCAGAAATGTCGTGCAAATTTATACATTTTCCGCTTTCCCTGCAATATCGGAGGCTCATTTCCGCAAAAATAAATGATGAAAAGATAAAAATCTGATGATTTTTTCACTAAAAACTTTTCCGGATCTCGCGTTTTCGCCACAAAAGCATTCTGCTACCGGTAGTTATTGTCCCAGAAGGAACTGCTCTTCTTAAATCTCAACAAATCGGCCAGTGCGGCTGCATTAGCGGATATTCTGAAGCTCCACGATTTCCAGGTACCGGTCGGAACCCAAGAGAAGGCTATATTGAAACAGTGCAGGTCGTATGTGGCCGACAACTGGGTGGTGGTGATCTTCATAGCCATCAAATCCACTCCGGTCTGCAAGTTGACAGACAGCCGGGGAGTTATCTTCACATTTCCGCTCAATCCCAGAGTCTGTGTAAACCTGTGGTTGGTAATCAGCTGCTTTGTTTCCGCCAGATAGGAATAAGACCTGCTGTAGCTGAAGGAATAGTTGAAATTCACCGACCAAGGCACATTGGGGTTCATATAATACAGGTAGCCTCCAGGAATATATTCCCCTGTAACAGGATGATAGTAGATTCTGGTATAATAATCGGCAGGATTTCCCCCGGCCTGTTTGGTTCCGTCGTTGCCGTTGATTTTGCCATCCCCTGAAATGGAGTAGGACAGAGAAGCACTGGCGTTGGTAAGACGAAACAGCGGTCCACCCGCCGCAATGCTCAATTTGTTATACTTGACACCTTTTTCATTCACTGCATATGGGTCAAAGGTCACATTTCCGCTGATTCCCAGTTTGCCGAAAACAGAAGTGGAAAGGCTGATGCCTATAGGGTTCCATCTTAAGGAGTCCGCCAGAAAATTGTAGCTGGTACTGAGATTCAGCTGATCTATGAGCTTAATCTTCTTTGACCCGGTACCGGTGGTATCACGCAAATCCCTCACTTTGGCCTCCAGGTTGTTTCCTATGCTCAAGCTCAAACTCCCGTTCTGCCCCTTTCCCGGAGCAGAATATAGGGCACCGGAAAAATTGTATATGTTATAGTCCTGACTCACAGTGTTTCCGGTCTTGGGATCCACATAAGTCAGAGTCCTCCAACCGTTGAAAGTCGTACCTTTTTCAGGAGAATAGGTGAAGGAAAGGGATGGAGAGACAACGTGCCTGATGGCCTGCAGACGTTTGTGCTTGCCGAAGTTGAAAAGTCCATAGAGCCTCGTGCTCATAGAAACTCCTCCCGAATAGGTCTGGCTCACTCCGAATGTGCCGAACTGCTTTCCTATTTCTGTTTTTGTAACACCGGTGCCTGGAACCAGCTTACCCTCATTGTCATATTCCGGTTCTATGAATTTGAGTTCAGATGAGCGGAAATGCCAGTTCATTCCATAACTGATGCTCGGTGTGACATTTATATATTTGAAAAGAGTGAAATTAGGCAGACCGATTTGGAAATTGTGGGTCATACCGTTCTGGAATTTGTCCCAAAAGCCCGGTTTTCCGAATTCCCTGGACTCAAAGTTGATTTTGTTCTGAAGTGTTGTGCTATATCCGATTGAAAATTTCTCATAGAATTTTTCCGGCCCCACCCGGTTTTTCTTCTTGAATGGATATAACCTTGAAACAGAGAGTGTTATGTTCGGAAGAGTAAAAGAGTAGTTGCAGAGGGTATCGCGTGTGTTCTGACTATGCAGGGCGTTGACTGAAAGACTGACTTTTCCGTTCCAGTTCTTGGAATATGAAATTGAGGAGGAAATCTGGTTCTGGAGGGCCTCAGTCACAGAATGAGAATTGTATTTGCTGTTGGCCGGGCTGGAAAAGTTCACAGATGCACTGAAAGATGTCCCGGGGCGCGCCTTTGAATCCTGCTGATGGCTCCATTTCACCGAGAAGTTGCGACTCTGGAAAAAGTCAGCGCTGCCCTTTTCTCCGGTCTGGTCGTTGGAGAATGTGAAACCGAAGGTGCCGGTACATTTGTAATTGACTTTGTATCTTGAGTTTATGTCCACATTCCAGGACCCGAGGGTATAGAGGCTTGTGGTAAGCGAAATGTCAAAATAGTCTCCAATCACGAAATAGAGTCCAAGGTCGCGGAAATAAAATCCTCGCGCAGCCTCTTCACCGAAGGTCGGCATCAGCAGACCCGTAGCCCTGTCCGGACGTTTCGGAACAAAACCGAAAGGCAGTCCCAAAGGGATAGGCACATCCATAATCACCGGATACGCGGGTCCGAAAACGGTTTTCTGGGAAGGCTTGGTCATAACCTTGGCTGCCGTAAGTTTCAGATAAAAATGAGGATGCTCGCAGTCACAGACAGTGTATTTTCCGTCTGTTATGTTAATGGAATTGTCCGGCATCATCTTGATGTTCTTGCCGTGGAGGATTCCGTCCTGCTCCTGAGTCACGATATTGGAAATGCGGGCTTTGCGGGTTTTGAAATTGTAGCGCAGCTCCTCCATTGTGTATGTTTTCCCGCCCTGGGTCATTGTCGGCTGGCCGGTCACATTGCCCAAGCTGTCGGATGTACCTCGCGCATAGACTGTCTGGGTTTTCAAATCATATTCCATATAGTCTGCGGTGAGCTTCATATCTCCATATGTCACAGTGACTTCGCCATAGTAATAAATCATCTGCTTCCCTTCGCTGAAATCCTCTATGATGGAGTCTTTGGCTGTGGAAAATGCCGGTCTTTCAAGGGAAGACTTGCTCAGCAGTTCAAGGGAATCGGAAGAGGAGACCTGTCCGGTGGAGTCCTGCATACCGGCTTTGTCCAGGAGAGAGGAATCGTTCGGGGCAGGACGGAGGCTGTCCGGCACAGGGACGAAGGCGCTATCAGGCATTGAGAGCGGTACAAGGCTGTCTGAGGGGCTGACTGAGAGCGCGGAGTCACTTCTGTGCACATTCAGCATCTGGGATGCAAGTCTGCTTTTCCTGTCGTCCGGCAGTTTCCCCGTTTGGCGCGGAAATGTATATGAACACAGCAGAAGCGGCACGAATGTCGCCAATAAAATATGTTGTAAGAACTTCACTATGTTCATATTACCTCAATCAAGGCGGGCCGTCGCCACGCTTGAAAATATTCTGACGTCAGTTGACTTCCTATTATCAATGTTTTTTTATAATTTTGCAAACGCAAATGCGAATTTTGCAACCGACAAAATTACTACAATTTTCGCTCAAATACAAATCGTGTGAATATCTATGCGTGTTTTGACACATATATTATATATTGTTCTGTCCCTTCTCATACTTTCAGTTCCTGGGGCTTCGGGGCAATCCTCGCCGTTTGGACTCAGGACAGTTGTCATCGATGCAGGACACGGAGGCAAAGACCCCGGGGCAGTCTCATTGGACAAGAAAGTCTATGAAAAGAACCTCACCCTCGGCATCGCAAAAAAACTCGCCGGAAAAATCCGCAAGGCCTACCCGGATGTCAAAGTGGTGATGACAAGGGACCGGGATGTCTTTGTCGAATTGAGGAATAGGGCCAAAATTGCAAATGATGCAAACGGAGATCTGTTCATTTCTATTCACATAGATGCCGGCAAGACCACTTCCCCGCACGGATTCACCTCCTTCATAATGGGTGAGTCCAGCAAAACTGGAAAGGACCGCATTCAGGACAATTTCAATACCTGCGCAAGAGAAAATTCCGTAATCCTGCTTGAGGAGGACTACAGTACCTCATATCAGGGCTTCGATCCCGGCAATCCCGAATCCTCGATTCTGTTTTCATTAGTCCAGAATGCCCATATGGAGCACAGCCTGCTTTTTGCAGACCTTACAAACAAGCATCTGTCGCAAAGTTCCTTGAATCACAGCAGGGGAGTGAAACAGGATGCTTTCTGGGTTTTATGGGCATCCGCAATGCCATCCGTACTGATAGAATGCGGCTTTATCAGCAATGCCGCAGACTTGAAAATTCTCAAGTCCGAAAATGGCCAGGAAGAATTGGCACAAGGCATATTCGAGGCTTTTGCTGAATACAAGTCCCTTTATGACCAGTCTATGGACATCAGCGGGAACGAGACTGCCAGAACTGCCGCCGACAACTCCGCCAATCCCGGAATGGAAAAGGTTAGAAACACCGTTGAAGACACCCCGGAAGTATGGTATGGCACACAGATTCTGGCTTTGAGCCGAAAACTCGAAGATTCTGATCCCGCATTGAAGGGAATCCGGGCCAAACTCGTAATAGACGGCAACATATACAGATACATTGCCGGTGGCGCAGCAGATCCGGACACGGCTGAGTCTAGACGCAAAGAGATAAAAAAGAAATTTCCGGACTCATTTGCAGTGAAAATCACAGGAGACAAGGTTGAACGCTATAAGGAAAGAGGAACGTTATAAGAAAAGTTGAACGTTATTGGAAATGAAAATGAAATACTCTAAAGAAATCAAAATCGGTTTGTTTGCCACATTAGTATTGGCTGCCGCTTTCTTTACGATAAATTACCTCAGGGGCAAAGACGTATTCAACAAGGAGATAGAACTGACTGCCCGCTTCAAGACGGCAGACGGGCTTGTTGCATCAGCTCCGGTCCAGATAAAGGGTTTTGCCGCCGGAAGTGTGATCAGCATAAACTATGACCGCGAAAGGGATGATTTTGAAGTTGTCTGTTCCGTCAAAAAGGAATTCAAAATCCCTGTGGATTCCAAAATGACAATCTACAGCACGAGCATAATGGGAGGGAAAGGAATACGCATCGATTGCGGCACGTCAGAGGAGATGGCAGGTGACGGCAGCGTGCTCCAGGGAGACTCTCAGCCGGATCTTGTGGAAACGGTATCGGCGAGCATAGGGCCGCTCCTTGCAAAATTGGACAAGGCTCTTTCAGAACTTGATACCACAATCGAATCAGTCAACAAAGTCTTATCAGAAGAAAACCGCAAGACAATCGACCGCTCTCTCAAAGATCTGAGGAAAGTGCTTTCTGACGCTTCTGTCCTCAGCGGCACCTTGAAAGACAACAGCGGTGAAATAGACAAGTTCATTTCTGACCTGTCATCCGTTGCAGGGAAATTGTCCTCTGTGATGGAAAAAGCAGATACGGCAATGGAAAGCGTCAGCGAAATTAGCTCAAGACTGGAGAAAGCAGATATCGATTCTCTGGTAATATCCGTGAAGAATCTTACGGAATCAATTCAGAATCCGGAAGGAACTGTAGGAAAATTGTTGAATGACGGCTCAGTTTACGAGTCGGTAGATTCACTTGTCAATGAATTGAATGATTTGATTCAAAAAATAAAAGAAAACCCTAAAAAATATATGAAAATATCGGTTTTCTAAACCTCAGCAGGCGAAAAGGGAATAGACGTTAATTTTGAATTTATCTAAATTATAACTATAGAGAAACTTAATACCTTGCAAGATTTCTAATTTCCTAACCTATTGTAATTCAGTGTTTTATAAATAACAAAACTGGAATAAAATTTCACACCCGATTTACTAAAAAAAACTAGTTTTGCAATAGGAAAAAGAATTTTTTATAACTTTTTTTTCACCAACTTTGCAGCACTTCACAAAAGAGGTAAATCCACCATTGCAAAACAAATGTCAAACGAAAGTCACATACAAGTATGGGAAAACTGTCTGCGCTTTATCAGTCAGAACATTGAAGCGCAGCAATTCCAGACCTGGTTCAAACCGATCAGGCCTGTTTCCCTCGTGAATTCGGAATTGACAATTGAAGTTCCTTCCGCATTCTTTATGGAATGGGTCGAAGGTGCATATCTGGATTTGATGAAAGCCGCACTTAAGAAGGAAATAGGTGTGGCTGCAAAATTGAAGTACGTCTTCAGGCCAGTCAGAGTGCAGCCAGAAATGAAATGTCCTGCATCGGAAGGGGCAGCCCCCGTGAACAGGCCGATTTCCATCCCGACGGTTTCAGGCGCGTCCGGTCCGGGTGCCTTCGTGTACCCTGGTCTTCAGAGAGTGCAGATAAATCCTCAGCTGAACCCGGTCTATTGCTTCAACAACCTTGTAAAAGGTGAGTGCAACAAAATGGGCATAAATGCCGGAGAGAATATTTCAGCGGCACCGGGCAAAACTGCTTTCAACCCTCTTTTCCTCTTCGGAGGTCCAGGTTTGGGCAAGACCCACATTGCCCAGGCCATAGGTCTGGCTATCAAAGAGCGTTTTCCTGAACTGATTGTGCTCTATGTTCCGGCCAACAGGTTCAAAACCCAGTATATGGATGCCTATGTCAACAACCGCCTTACGGATTTTCTGGCATTCTATATGAAGATAGATGTGCTCATAGTGGATGATATTCAGGATCTTGCAAGCCACGGCACCCAGACAGCCTTCTTCAATATCTTCAACCATTTGCATCAGAGCGGCAAACAGCTGGTATTCACATCTGACCGCGCGCCTGTGGATTTGAAAAACTTTGAAGAGAGATTGCTGTCCCGCCTCAAATGGGGCTTGTCAGTGGAATTGCACAGGCCGGATTATGAAACACGTCTCAAGATGCTCCGCTCCCGCAGTGCAAGGGAGGGCATTGAAATCTCCGAGGATGTGCTCAGTTTCCTGGCAGCAAACATCAAATCCAGCTTCAGGGAATTGGAGGGAGCATTGATTTCACTCATAGCCAATGCCACCCTCGCACACAAGAAAATCACTGTAGAGCTGGCCAGGGAAATCACCGGACAGCTTGTCAGCGAAGACGAGAACGAACTCACCATCCAAGGCGTACAGAAAGCCGTGTGTGACTATTTCAATATCACCCGCGAAGAAATGCTCTCCAAGACCCGCAAGAGAAACATAGTCCAGGCCCGGCAGATTTCGATGTATATGTCCAGAAGCCTGATAAACTGCTCTCTGTCCACCATCGGAACGGAAACCGGAGGCAAGGACCACGCGACCGTCCTCCACGCCTGCACGACCGTAGCGGATCTTATGTCCACAGACAAGACCTTCAGACAGTACGTCGCAGATATCGAAAAATCACTGTCTCCGCAGAAATAATCTTGCGGAGATTTTTTATATATAACTATATGATTCAGATAGCACCCTCAATGCTTTCAGCGGATTTTCTCCATCTTGCAGACGATATAAGGATGGTGAATGAAAACGCAGATCTCTTTCATCTGGATGTGATGGACGGTACTTTCGTGCCTAATATTTCATATGGATTTCCTGTCACTGATGCCATTGCAAAAGCGGCTGAAAAGCCTCTGGATGTGCATCTTATGATAGTGAATCCGGAAAAATATGCAGTGAAATTTGTAGAAAACGGTGCTTCAATGGTAAGTTTCCATCTGGAGGCCGTGGAAAGCGACGAAAAGGCAAGCCGGATAATCCAATCCATACAGGATGCCGGTGCGAAAGCCGGTCTGGTAATCAATCCGGACATTCCGGTGGAAAGACTGTTTCCGCACGTGGGGCACGCAGATTTCTTCCTCATTATGTCTGTCTTCGCAGGTTTCGGAGGACAGAAATTCATTCCGCAGACCTACGAAAAAATCTCCCGGCTCAAAGCATATATGCTGCAGAGGGGAGTAAACACGCCTATTGAGGTCGATGGGGGAGTGTCACTTGAAAATATCCACGAACTGCATAAAGCTGGCGCGGAGATTTTCGTTGCTGGAAGTGCCATCTTCAAAAGCGAGAGCCCTGTCAACTATATCAGTAAACTCAGGCAGGCCTGCATAGACTGATTCCAGTTTTGCATAGAAGATTTCAAGGAATTCATCCAGACATTTTTCCACATCATAGTCCTTGCCGGTCAGCAAAGAAAGCGACACCGGATTGGGCAGAGATGCAGGAAATTTTTTTTGGTTTATGTTTAATCCTATACCTATAATACTGGCATTCAGCCATTTGTCCACGGTTCGAAGTTCTATGAGCAGACCGCAGATTTTGCTCTTATCCACATAGACATCATTCGGCCACTTCACCCAGGCATCCACTCCCTTGCTTTTGAGGAAAGCCACCACCGATGCCGCAGTCATTGCGCTGAGCAGCATCTGGCACTTGGCCGGGAATCTCGGACACTCTCCGGCTGCCTCGTCACCGAATTTCAGGACTATTGTAAAGGTAAGGTTTTCACCCGGCTCAGTCAGCCACACATTGGTGTCCTTCCCTCTGCCAGCATACTGTCTTTTGGCAGACAGGACTGACATATTGTCAAAACCTGCAAGCCTTCTCGCAGCCTCGCTGTTGGTGGAATCTATTTCATTAAACCTGATAATATGAAACTGATTTTTCATTGGCTTATTTTTTGTTTATATTTGCCAGCCAATTTAGTGATAATCCGTCTCAATAGCAAGACAAAGCTTGACAGACAATAATTTTTCCACAAAATATATGGATATACAGAATGAAGTTAAAGTCATTGCGGATGCAATGCTCGAAAAGAAGGGACAGGAGGTTTTGTCTCTGGATCTCAAGAAGATAGGTACGGCAATTTCCGACTATTTCATAGTTTGCAACGCCGATTCAGGCACAAACGTCCTGGCAATAGCGGACAATGTAGAAGACAGAATGGCGGAAAAATGCAAACGAAAGGTCATACGCACCCAGGGTAGGGAAAATGCGCTTTGGGTAATACTCGATTACGGTGACATAGTTGTCCACGTGTTCCAGACGGCCTACAGGGCTTTCTACAGAATCGAAGACCTCTGGGCAGACGCTGACAGGACAGACTACACAGACGAAATATAGACTCAAAGCGATTATGGCATCTAAGAAAAAGGGCAACAAGCCCGGAAAAATCATAACCATCAATTTCAGCTGGATATATTTCCTGCTGATTCCTTTTGTAATATGGATGCTTTTCCGCAGCACTTCAGGCGGAGCCAATCCCCAGAAAATTGAATGGGAAGAGGTGAAAACTATGGCCCGGGAGGGAGACATCGAGGAAATCACCTTCATCCGCAACGATTATGAGGGCAGAGTTACCCTCCGTCCGGACAGGGGAGACAAATATGTATCCCGTTTCGGAGGCAAATTTCCTGAGAAATCGCCCCATTTCATATTTCTCGTTTCAGGCAGTTTCAATGCTGAAGAAATGTTCGGGGAGCTGAACGACTCACTGCCTCAGCAGCAGCAATTCAAGGTGGTCATAGAAAAGAACGACAGGACCTGGATGGATATTCTCAACTGGGTCATCTGGCCATTGATGCTCATACTGTTCTGGGTGTTTATGTTCAGAGGGATGAACAAGGGAATGGCCGGTCCTGGAGGTCCTGGAAGCATTTTCAATGTGGGTAAGGCCACAGGAAAGCTGGCCGATAAGGAGACGAGCAAAGTCACATTCAAGGATGTGGCCGGTCTGTATGGAGCAAAGGAGGAAGTTATGGAGATCGTGGATTTCCTGAAGAATCCAAAGAAATACACCACCTTGGGAGGCAAGATTCCTAAGGGAGCATTGCTCGTGGGCCCTCCAGGCACAGGAAAAACCTTGCTGGCGAAGGCAGTGGCAGGTGAAGCAAATGTACCTTTCTTCTCAATTTCGGGTTCGGATTTCGTGGAGATGTTCGTGGGAGTGGGCGCTTCAAGAGTGAGAGACCTGTTCCGTCAAGCCAAGGAAAAAGCACCTTGCATCATTTTCATAGACGAGATTGACGCAGTGGGCCGGGCAAGAAGTAAAAACGGAGGTTTCTCATCCAATGATGAAAGGGAAAGCACATTGAATCAGCTCCTTACTGAGATGGATGGATTTGACACCAATTCAGGAGTCATCATTCTCGCAGCCACCAACCGTGCAGACATACTGGACAAGGCTCTGCTCAGGGCAGGACGTTTCGACCGCCAGATTCACGTAGACCTTCCTGATTTGAAGGAGAGGGAAGAAATCTTCCAGGTGCATCTCAAGGGTATCAAACTTGCCGACGACTTCGACATTGAATTCCTCGCAAAGCACACTCCAGGGTTCTCCGGTGCAGACATCGCGAATGTCTGCAACGAAGCCGCCCTCACTGCTGCCCGCCGCAACAAGAAGAGTGTGGATAAGCAGGATTTCCTCGATGCTGTGGACAGGATAGTTGGAGGTCTGGAAAGAAAGGACAAGATTATCACACCTGAAGAAAAGAAGTCCATAGCTCATCACGAGGCCGGTCACGCAGTAGTAAGCTGGCTCCTCCCTCACGCCAACCCTCTTTTCAAGGTGACGATAGTGCCGAGGGGACAGGCCCTGGGTGCTGCCTGGTATCTGCCGGAAGAACGCCAGATTATGACGAGGTCCCAGATGACCGACGAGATGTGCTCACTCATCGGAGGCCGTGTAGCCGAAGAAATCGTGAACGGAGAACCTTCGACAGGAGCTTTGAATGACCTGGAAAGGCTCACCAAGATGGCCTACGGGATGGTATGCTATTACGGAATGAGCAAGACGGTGGGCACTCTGTCCTATTATGACTCCACTGGAGAACGCAGCTATGACCTCACCAAACCTTACAGTGAGAAAACAGCCGAACTGATAGACAAGGAAGTCAAGGGGCTGGTTCAGGAAATTCACGACAAGACTTTTGCCATTCTTACCGAACATAAGGCACAATTCCTTGCCGTAGCGGCTCTCCTTTTGGAAAAAGAAGTTATATTTGCAGACGATCTGGAGCGCATTCTGGGTCCGAGAGTTGGTTCCAAGGCGGTTGATGAGGCTCAAGTCCCTGAAAACCAGTCTGAAACTAAGGCTGATAACTGATAGCGTCCGGGGGTAATGCCCCGGACCTGGTCTGCAAACTATGAAAAACTTGATTGTTAGAACGGTTTCCGGAATCGTTTTCCTTCTGGTGATGCTCACGGCTCTGCTATTGGGCAACATTGTTGATTGTGGTAAGTACTTCTTTGCATTGGGGATGTTATTCGCCCTGATTGTAATGATGCACGAGTTCTACCGTATGAGGATGGATCAGATTTACAAGATTCCGAGAGCGGTGGCCATAACCGGGTCGTGTTGGATGTTTCTGGTCACTTTTTTCGTCCAGTCCTATGAACAGGCTTCCGGAAGGTTCATTATCCTCGCGTTCATTCCGGTATTCATTCTGATGATTAACGCCCTGCTTGTAAAGGACAAATCCGAATTCGGCAAGTTTGCAGACATCTACACCGGCATTCTGTACATAGCGGTTCCTTGGACCCTGTTGAATTTCACCGTATTTTCACACAACAAATTCGACGGTCTCCCTCTGCTCTGCCTCTTCATCCTTATCTGGTGCTCGGATGTGGGCGCTTATGTTTTCGGAAGCACCTTGGG
The DNA here is from genome assembly GCA_022777205.1 of Rikenellaceae bacterium. Lineage (GTDB taxonomy): Bacteria > Bacteroidota > Bacteroidia > Bacteroidales > UBA932 > Cryptobacteroides. The sequence continues at coordinate 4,736 of JALFGP010000115.1, read as the reverse complement.
GCAGAAATACGGTCCCAAACTCTGTCCGTCCATCTCTCCGAAGAAATCCTGGATAGGTTTTTGGGGCGGTTTCGCAGTGGCAGTAGGAGCAGGTGTTGCGATGCATTACATTCCTTGTCTGCCTTTCCACGATTATAGCATCTGGCATTGTGTCGCAATATCGGTAATTGTAAACGTCTGCGGTGTCTGCGGCGATCTCATTGAATCACAGTGGAAAAGGGTGGCCAACATCAAGGACTCGGGTACCATCATCCCGGGGCACGGCGGTATGCTGGACCGTTTTGACAGCGCCCTTATGGCAATCCCTGCTGCAACCGTCTATATGATGTGCTTCGGGCTCATTTCGTTCTGATTCAATGAGGCATTGTTTTGAATAATCTGCAATAATACTTATCTTTGCAGGATGTATGGCGATATGAAATCGCAGTTAATGAATTGAAAATGAAGATACACAAGGATTGCTACAGAACAATAGCCTATGTTTGGCTGATATGTCTCACCCTGCTTTTCCTGACCTGGTGGTTTGTGGGCAAGGTGCTTTTCGTGTCTATACCCCTCACGGCAGTTCTGGTGTTCATAATGGGATTCATTACCTATTTTTTCAGGCTTCCGAAGAGGACCACTGTTCCAGGGGAGAATGTCCTGACAGCTGTGGCTGACGGTGAAATCGTAATACTTGAGAAAGTCTATGAGCCTGAATACTTAAAACAAGAATGTATTCAGGTGTCCATATATATGAACTTCTTCAATGTCCACGTCAATTTCTGGCCTATGGACGGCGAAGTCACCTATTACAAATACCATCCCGGCAAGTATTATCTGGCATTCCTGCCCAAAGCATCCGAATTGAACGAACACTCTTCGGTGGGAATGGAGAATTCCTTCGGCAGGATTCTCTTCAAGCAGCTGGCCGGAACATTCGCTCGCAGAATAGTCTGCTATGCTAAAGAGGGCGAGAATGTGAAAAAGGGAAGTCAGTGCGGAATCATTAAATTCGGGTCCCGCATAGATATGTACCTTCCGCTGGACGCAGACATAAAGGTGGAGATAGGGGATGATGTAAGAGCTTGCGAAACCGTTATTGCCGAGCTTCATAAATAACTATGGAAGAGCAACTTATCTATATCTGTATGTTCGTCTCAATCGCCGTTTCGGCATTGTGCTCGGTGTTGGAGGCGACCCTTTTGTCCACCCCTCTTTCCTATATAACGGGACTCGAAGACCAGGGAGTGAAAGGGGCAACAAGACTCAAGAAACTCAAACAGAATACCGAAAGGCCGATTGCAGCCATTCTTTGCATAAATACCATTGCCAATACCGTAGGCGCATCCCTGGTCGGATCCCTTGTGATGAAGGTGTATGGAAACACACTGGTCGGAGTCTTTTCCGCTATCTTCACTCTCCTCATTCTGGTCTTTGCCGAGATATTTCCCAAAACCATAGGTTCAACCTATTGGCGACGCTTGGCAATTCCCGCCTCCGGCATAATCAACGTAATGATTTTCATTGTTTTCCCGATAGTCTGGGTAATGGAAAAACTCACAAAGTTCATTTCGGACAATTCAGATCAGGTCAGTGTGAGCCGTGAGGACATTTCCGCTATGGTGAGCGTTGCGACTGAAGAGGAGGTGATAGAGAAGGATGAGAAGAAGATGATTCAGAACCTGCTCAAACTGGACGAAATCACGGCACACGAGATTATGACCCCGAGCGTCGTGGTCGAGATGGCAAGCGGGAATATGACGGCCAAGGAACTCTACGACGAGGATTTGGTGCACTCCAGGATTCCTGTATGTGACGAGGAGAATGACGACTATATCATAGGTTATGTTCTTCGCCAGACAATTCTCGAGAAAATGGCGGAAGACAAGTTCGATGCAAAGCTGAAGGAAATTGCACGCCCTATATTGTCCTTCCAGGAAAATGAGTCTGTGGGCACCATCTGGGAAAAATTGCTCGAAAAGAAGGAACACATTTCAATCATCATCGACGAATACGGCACCTTCAGGGGCATAGTTACCCTCGAAGACGTGATTGAGACTATGCTTGGCAAGGAGATAGTCGACGAGACCGATGAAGTGGTTGATATGCAGGAACTTGCAAAAGAGCAATGGGAAGAAGCCCAGAAAGATATACTGAAGGCTGACTGATACGTCAGCCTTCTTTTTCCATAAGTTCCACCAGTTTGTCAACTGCCTCAGACTCAGGAACGTGCTTCAGCACCGGCTCCTTGCCCTTGTAGATAGTAACTTTCTTGTTACCTTCTCCGACATAGCCCCAATCGGCATCTGCCATCTCTCCAGGACCGTTGACTATGCATCCCATCACCGCAATCACCTTGCCTTTGAATCCTGATGTGCGGGCTTTCACTTTTTCAAAAGTCTCTTCCAGATTGTACATAGTCCTTCCGCATCCCGGACAGGCCACATATTCAGGACGATAGAATCTTCTGCGGGCTGCCTGCATAAGTTCATCCACAAGGTAATCCGCCAACTTGTCGTCAATCTCTAAGCTTTCCCCATTTTCATCAATATAGGTGCCGCTTATCTGGACTGAATCCAACTCCTTGTCCAGCAACATCTTTCCGAAATCGCAGCTGAGATCATAAACCAGCCTTTCACGGGAAGGAGCATCATAGACAGCCACAGCCTTGCGTCCTCCGTCAGTGAGGGAAAGCCTGGACATTGAAGAGTGCATCCTTCTGGAATAACGCTCTGAAAGGTATTGGGCAGGGGAGAGCTCCGCTTCCGGGTCTTCTGTCAGGGATACCCTTACCGTGTCACCTATTCCCTGAGAAAGCAGGGCTGAGATGCCGACGAGCGACTTGATTCTGCCTGCATCCCCATTTCCTGCCTCAGTCACGCCAAGGTGGATAGGGTAATGCATATCTTCCGCTATCATAGCCACGACCAGCAGACGGTAGGCTTCCACCATCACGTAGGTATTGCTGGCCTTGAGACTGACCACCACATTGTGAAAATCGTTTTCTCGGCACATCCTAAGCCATTCCATCGCAGCTTCCTTCATTCCTTCAGCAGTATTGCCGTAGAGTTCAGTAATCCTCTCACCCAGAGAACCGTGATTCACTCCTATGCGGATGGCTGTTCCGTAGGTCTTGCATACCCTCACAAGTTCCGCAAAACGGAGTTGGGCGGTTTCGAAATCTCTGCTGAAGTTACCCGGATTTATACGCACCTTGTCCACCTCCGGGGCCACTGCGATGGCAATATCCGAACTGAAATGCACATCTGCCACGATTGGCACATCGCATCCGGCTTCCCTTAGCCTTCTTCGGATTTCGGAAATATTCGCCACCTGAGCCATTGACGGCACAGTAAGGCGAATCATCTGTGCTCCTGCCTGAAAAAGCCTCATACATTGTTTGAAAGAAGCCTCGACATCAGAAGTGTGGGTATTGCACATTGTCTGAACAACTATGGGATTTCCTCCTCCGATGATGACATTACCGACCCTCACAGGGTCACTTACATATTCTATCATAACTCCAGTCTATAAATTTTCATTCTGCATCAGAACACTCTCGCGGGCCTCCCTGCGAATCTGGTGTCTGGTCTTTCCTATTCTCTTGCCCAGCTGGAAGTGCAGGCCCACAGAGATTATCACATTCATCTGGTAGGAATAGCGATAGTAGTACTGGCTGTAATAGTCTGCTTCAAAAAGGGATGCAAAAGAATGTTTGTACATTGCCTGTATATGGATTTCAACGGGATCAAAAACGAATCCGAAGCCCAGCCCCGCCTTGATTCCGTAATCAAATCTGTTTTCAAACTGGGTGAAAGACCTCACATAGTCCGCGTTCTCCTCAAATGATATCGGATAGTTGGGAGTGAGGTTATGATACCTGAGGCCGTCCATCTTTATGTCAGGTTGATAGCGGTGTATGCCGAGCTTGTAACCTCCGTATAGCCCCACATTCAGAATCACCTTCATCTTCCAGAAATCCACGTGGCAATGGGCCAGCACAGGCACTTCGATTACGTCCATAATGGCAGACTGAGCCCCCATAAAAACCGGCACGTAATTCTCCTCGCTGTTGTAACGGAACTTGTAGCCTTCCTGTGTGTAGAACAATCCCACCTGAATTCCGAAAAAGGGCATATAGCCGAACATCTTGCCATACCGCGAATAGGTCACTCCCAGGTTGTATGGCATAAATATGAAATCCTGTTTGGCAAATTCAGGATTCAGGAGAGTCCTGCTCAATCCCACACCATACTGGAAACCTATCATGGAATAGTCATTGATGGGTTTCTTCTTTTTGAGGTCGTAATTGTCTATAACCTCATTCGGCAGGCTTTCGACAGAGATTCCGTGCAGGAGCAGCGAATCAAGGTCGGTAGTCTGAGCCAGAGCAGTGAAACAGGCAAGGATTGCAAATATTACTGAGTATAATTTCTTCATCAGTGGTTCCTATTGATTGAACATTTCCGTTAGGTCAATTTCCTGCTCTATTTCCGACATTTCCGGAATTTCCAGTATGAATGTACCGTCGCTGAGTTTGTAGAAAAGTACTTTTTCCGGCTGACGGTGTTCAAGAAGGACTCCCGTGTCCACTATGCCGTTGCGGTTCTTGTCTTCAGTAATCCTGATTGAATATTTGCCGGCTTTCAGATACGGAAACACAAGCTCGGTATCCGAATCTATGATGAAGGACCTCAGCACATTGTCTCTCTTTTCATTGAGCAGGTCAACTATGTACTTATTTTTCACTGATG